>CAZCKI010000613.1:0-1981 GCA_964498815.1 uncultured Burkholderiales bacterium | reverse complement strand
CCCTGTACAAGCAGGGCGGCATCAATTTCATCGTCAACGCCGAGCCGGACAGCTTTGCGCAGTCGTTCGCGCGCGTGCACGGCCCCTCCGCCTGCGCCTTCGGCATCCGCGTGAAAGATGCCGCCGCTGCCTTCAAACGCGCCGTGGAACTGGGCGCCAAGCCCTATACCGGTCCGGTCGTCCCGATGGAACTGAACATTCCCGCGCTACAAGGTATCGGTGGCTCGCTCCTGTACCTGATCGACCGCTACGGCCCGCGCACCATTTACGACGTCGATTTCGTACCGGTACCCGGCGTCGACCCCGACCCCAAGGGTGTCGGCCTGCAATACGTCGATCACCTCACCCACAATGTGTACGTGGGCCGCATGGACACCTGGGCCGAGTTCTACGCGAAGCTCTTCAACTTCCGCGAAATCCGCTATTTCGACATCAGGGGCAAGAAAACCGGCCTCACCTCGCGGGCACTCACCAGCCCCTGCGGCAAGATCCGCATCCCGATCAATGAACCCTCCGACCGGAAATCGCAGATCCAGGAATACCTGGACGCCTATAACGGCGAAGGCATCCAGCACATCGCGCTCGCCTGCGAAAACATCTACGAAACCGTGGAAGCGCTGCGCGCCAAGGGCGTGCGCTTCCTCGACACGCCCGATGCCTACTACGCCGCGGTCAACAAGCGCGTGCCCGATCACGGCGAAGACCTGGAACGCTTGAAGAAGAACAAGATCCTGATCGACGGCGAGGGCCTCGACAAGGAATCGAAGGAAGACAAGCTTCTGCAAATTTTCACTGAAACCGTGATCGGCCCGATCTTTTTCGAGATCATCCAGCGCAAGGGCAACGAAGGCTTCGGCGAAGGCAATTTCCGCGCCCTGTTCGAGGCGATCGAAGCCGACCAGATCGCGCGGGGCGTGCTGTGATCGCTGCCGAGCCGTCCTACCAGTCCGGCTTCGGCAACGAGTTCCAAACCGAAGCCCTTGCCGGCGCGTTGCCGCGGGGCCGCAATTCGCCGCAGCGCGTGGCTCACGGCCTCTACGCCGAACAAGTTTCCGGTAGCGCCTTCACCGCGCCGCGCGACCACAACTTGCGTTCCTGGCAGTACCGCCTGCGCCCTTCGGCGGAACACTCCGCCTACCGCAAGATCGATAACGGCTCGCTGCGTACGGCGCCCTGCCACGAAGTGGCTGCGCCGCCGGACCGCATGCGCTGGAATCCTCTTGCCCTGCCCACCGCGCCGACCGATTTTGTTGCCGGCCTGCACACCACCGCCACCAATGGCGATGCACGCCTGCAGCGCGGTGTAGGCGTGCATTTGTATGCAGCCAACGTTTCGATGACGCGTTGTTTTTACAATGCCGACGGCGAACTGCTGATCGTGCCGCAGCAGGGCGCCCTCACACTGAAAACCGAGTTCGGCGTCCTGCTGGTGAATCCCGGCGAAATCGCCGTGATTCCACGTGGCATCAAGTTCCGCGTGGAAATCGAGGGTGCTGTACGCGGCTACATTTGCGAAAACTACGGGCTGCCGTTTCGCCTGCCCGAGCTCGGTCCGATCGGGGCCAATGGTCTTGCCAACGCACGCGATTTCCTGGCGCCGGTGGCTTGGTACGAGGACGTCAAAGGCGAAACCGAAATCATCACCAAGTTCGGCGGCCAGTTGTGGTCATACAGCGTGCCCGGTTCGCCGCTCAATGTGGTCGCCTGGCACGGCAACTACACGCCGTACAAGTACGACCTAGCACTCTTCAACACCATCAATACCGTTTCCTACGATCACTGCGATCCGTCGATTTTCACCGTGCTCACTTCCCCCTCGGAAACCGCCGGCACCGCCAACGTCGATTTCGTGATCTTCCCGCCGCGCTGGATGGTGGCCGAGGATACCTTCCGCCCGCCCTGGTTCCATCGCAACCTGATGAGCGAATACATGGGCCTGATCCACGGTGCCTACGACGCCAAGGCCGAGGGCTTCCTGCCC
>CAZCKI010000612.1:0-1993 GCA_964498815.1 uncultured Burkholderiales bacterium | reverse complement strand
TCGACATCGCCGAAATGGGGCGCAAGAACAACCAGGGCTTCGCGCAGATGTCCACCCTGCTCGCCGAAGTGATGGAGCGCCTGGACGAACTCTCCAAAAATCCCTCCGCCGTCACCGGCACCGAGACCGGCTTCCAGGATCTCGACAATATGACCTCGGGCATGCACCCGGGCGACCTTATCATCGTCGCCGGACGGCCGTCGATGGGCAAGGCGCAGCCGCTCGATACACCGGTCAAAATGCTCACCGGCTGGAAGCAGATGGGCGACCTGCAACCCGGCGATGCACTCGCTTCCGTCGATGGGCAGACCTCCATCGTCACCGGAGTTTTCCCGCAGGGCGAGCGCGAAGTATTCCGCATCGTCTTCGCCGACGGCCGCTCGACAGAGTGCTGCGACGAACACCTGTGGACGGTGAATTACCGCGACTGGGATGCACCGCGCACCGTCACCACCGCCAAGCTGCGCGAAATGTTGTCGCGCAAGCGTTACCAGGGCCGCCTCTGGGTCGAGCCCGCCAGCGGCGACTTCGGCCACCACGAAGCCTTGCCCGTCGATCCCTGGGTGCTGGGCGCCTTGCTGGGCGACGGCCGCCTCTCCGGTACATCGCTCCTGTTCTCGACGGCGGATGCCGAGATGGTCGATCGCCTGCAGGCGCGCATCGGCGAGCGCCTCAAGGTCAAGCACGCTGACCACTACGATTACCGCGTCATCCGCGACACCGCCGCAGTCGCCGAAAAAACGGAAGTGCGCCAGCAACGCAATCCGCTGATGCAGCACCTGCGCGAGCTGGGCCTGTGGGACATCGCGAGCTACGACAAATTCATCCCGCAGCACTACCTGCTTGCACATCGCGCCGCGCGTCTCGATCTCCTGCGCGGCCTGCTCGATACCGACGGCTGGGTGGAGCAGTGGGGCTCTGTGCGCTATTGCACCAGCAGTTGGAAGCTGGCCCGCGACGTGGTCGAACTGGCGCGTTCGCTGGGCGCGTATGCCACGCTTTCCGACAAACGCACCAGCTACACCTACAAGGGCGAAAAACTTGAAGGCCGCCAGGCGTTTGTCGTCAACATCAGCCATCCCGATCCGCAATCGCTGTTCCTGCTCTCCAATAAGCAGGCCAGGGCGCCGGCCGCCTTCGAGCGCACCAAGCGTCTCAATATCCAGAGCATCCAGGCTTCGCGCACCACCGCAACCCAATGCATCGCCGTCTCGCATCCCAGCCACCTCTACCTCACCAACGACTACATCCCCACCCACAACACCGCCTTCGCGCTCAACATCGCCGAACACGTCGGTGTCAGGCTGGGATTACCCGTGTTCGTGTTCTCGATGGAAATGGGCGGCACCCAGTTGGCCACGCGTTTGCTGAGCTCGGTGGCGCGCGTCGATTCGCAGAAGGTCCGCACCGGTAACATCAAGGACCGCGACTGGGATCATCTCAACACCGCGCTGGTGAAGCTCAACGAATCGCAGATCCAGATCGACGAAACCCCCGGCCTCAATGCCATGGAGCTACGTGCCCGTGCGCGACGCATGTACCGCCAGTACGGCGGGGCCGGGCTGATCGTGGTGGACTACCTGCAACTGATGTCGGCCTCCAAGAGCGGCGAAAACCGCGCCACGGAAATTTCCGAAATCTCGCGCTCGCTCAAATCGCTCGCCAAGGAACTGAAGGTGCCGGTGATCGCACTCTCGCAGTTGAATCGCAGCGTGGAGCAGCGCGACGTCAAGAAGCCCGTCATGTCGGACCTGCGCGAATCGGGCGCCATCGAGCAAGATGCCGACGTGATCCTGTTCCTGTACCGCGACGAGGTGTACGCGCAGACGCCGGAACAAAAAGATGAACTGCGCGGCAAGGCCGAGGTCATCATCGCCAAGCAGCGTAACGGCCCCATCGGCACCGTGCCGCTCACCTTCCTGGGTCAGTTCACCCGCTTCGAGAATGCCGCGCACGGATCGGGCAGCTACTGATCCCGCGCGCGGCCCTGGGC
>CAZCKI010000611.1:0-1997 GCA_964498815.1 uncultured Burkholderiales bacterium | reverse complement strand
CTTCGCAACGCCCGCCCTTCACATTGAACGAGAAGCGGCCCGGACCATAGCCGCGCGCGCGCGATTCCGGCACCGAGGAAAAAAGATCGCGGATCGGAGTGAACAATCCCGTGTAGGTCGCCGGATTCGAGGGAGGCGTGAGGACGATCGGCGACTGGTCGACGTTGATGACCTTGTAGAAGTGATCGAGCCCCTCGACGGATTCGAACGGCGCCGGCTCGTCGCTGGACGCGTAGATGTGATGCGCCACCGCCTTGTACAGCGTGTCGTTGATGAGGGTCGATTTGCCCGAGCCGGAAACGCCGGTGATGCACACCAGCCCGCCCACCGGCAACTCCAGTTGCACCTGCTTCAGGTTATTGCCTGAGGCGCCCTTGATGACAAGCTTCTTCTTGCCGTCGGGCTTGCGGCGTTTCTTGGGGATGGCGATGCTCTTTTTGCCGGCGAGGTACTGGCCGGTGAGCGATTGCGAGGACTTGCGGATTTCCGCAGGCGTCCCCTGCGCCACGATCTGCCCGCCGTGCTCGCCGGCACCTGGGCCCATGTCCACCACGTAGTCGGCGGTGTTGATGGCGTCCTCGTCGTGTTCGACCACGATCACCGAGTTGCCCAGGTCGCGCAGACGCTTCAGCGTTTGCAGGAGCCGGCTGTTGTCGCGCTGGTGCAACCCGATCGAGGGCTCATCCAGCACATACATCACACCGGTCAATCCCGAGCCGATCTGCGAAGCCAGCCGGATGCGCTGCGCCTCACCGCCCGACAGCGTATCGGCCGAACGCACCAGCGAAAGATAATCGAGGCCGACGTTGTTCAGGAACGTGAGGCGCGCGGAAATCTCTTTC
Organism: uncultured Burkholderiales bacterium; assembly: GCA_964498815.1. Lineage (GTDB taxonomy): Bacteria > Pseudomonadota > Gammaproteobacteria > Burkholderiales > Usitatibacteraceae > UKL13-2. The sequence continues at coordinate 1,155 of CAZCKI010000611.1, read as the reverse complement.
ACGATCTTGTCGGCAATCGCCGCTTTCTGCGGCGTGAGCTTCACACCGTCAAACCACTTCTGCGCATCCTTCAATGGCATGGCCGAAAGCGCGTGCAGCGTCTCGCCCGACACCTTGACGTGCCGAGCCTCGCGCCTGAGGCGCGTGCCTTCGCAGTCCGGGCAGGCCTTGGTGGAAATGTACTTGGCCAGTTCCTCGCGCACCGCCATCGAGTCGGTCTCGTTGTAGCGCCGCTCCAGGTTGGGCACGATGCCTTCGAAGGTCTCTTCGCGGATGATCGGTTTGCCGCGCTCGCCCGGGTAACGGAAAGCGATCTTGTCCTTGCCGCTGCCGAACAGGACCACCTTCTGCGCTTCTTCCGGCAGCTTGTCGTACGGCCGCTCGATATCGAATTTGAAATGTGTGGCCAGCCCGATCAGCATCTGGAAATAAAACTGGTTGCGCCGGTCCCAGCCCTTGATGGAACCGCCAGCCAGCGAAAGCCCCGGATACGCGACGATGCGCTTGGGGTCGAAGAACGTAATCTGCCCCAGGCCATCGCAAGCCGGGCAGGCGCCCATCGGGTTGTTGAACGAAAACAGCCGCGGCTCCATTTCCGAGAGCGAGAAATCGCACATCGGACAGGAGAACTTGGAGGAGAACAGGGTCTCCTTGGCGCTATCCATATTGACGGCGATCGCCTTGCCGTCGCCCACCCGCAGCGCGGTTTCGAACGATTCCGCCAGGCGCTGTTGCAAAGCCTTGGCCGCATCGGCTTCCACGGCCAGCTTCAAACGATCCACCACCACTTCGATGGTGTGCTTCTTTTGTTTGTCGAGCTTCGGAAAGGCGTCGATCTCGATCACCTTGCCGTTCACGCGCAGGCGCACGAAGCCCTGCGAGCGGAATTCCTCGATCATATCGACGTGCTCACCCTTGCGGTTGGTCACCACCGGGGCCAGCAGCATGAGTTTCGTTTCGGCCGGCATCGCCAGCACCGTATCGACCATCTGCGAAACCGTCTGCGCTTCCAGCGGCAGATGGTGGTCCGGGCAATGCGGGGTGCCCACGCGCGCGAACAGCAGGCGCAGGTAATCGTGGATTTCCGTCACCGTGCCCACCGTCGAGCGCGGGTTGTGCGAGGTGGCCTTTTGTTCGATCGAGATCGCCGGCGAC
>CAZCKI010000610.1:0-1998 GCA_964498815.1 uncultured Burkholderiales bacterium | reverse complement strand
TCGCTTACTTCTTCTTCGTCTCTTTAAGGACGATGACTTCGTCGGAATAACGCACACCCTTGCCCTTGTACGGCTCGGGAGGACGATAACCGCGAACGACGGCGGCCACCTGGCCAACCTTCTGCTTGTCCACGCCCTTGATCAGGATTTCGGTCGGCAGCGGGGTTTCGCACTTGATGCCTTCGGGCATGTTGTGCACCACCGGGTGCGAATAACCGAGCGCCAGATTCAATTTGGCTCCCTGTGCCGACGCCTTGTAGCCCACGCCGACCAGGTTCAGTTTCTTTTCAAAGCCCTTTTCCACGCCGATCACCATATTGTTGAGAATCGCGCGCAGCGTTCCCGACATGGCGTTGGCCTGCTTGGAATCGTTGGCTGCAGCCAGGGTCAGCACGGCGCCATCCTGCTTGATGATGACGTCGCGCGAAGCCGCCTGCGTCAGCGTGCCCAGCGGGCCCTTGACGACGATTTCATTGGCGTTGATGGTCACCTGCACTTTGGCCGGGACCGTAATGGGTTGTTTGCCGATACGTGACATGGCTCGCCCCTTAGACCACGATGCAGAGCACTTCGCCACCGACACCGGTAGCGCGCGCTTTGCGATCGGTCATGACGCCCTGCGAGGTGGACACGATCGCCACACCCAGGCCGTTCATGACGGGTTTGATGTCTTCGCGGCCGCGGTATACGCGCAGGCCGGGACGGGAAATGCGTTCCAGTTTCTCGATAACCGGCTTCCCTGCGTAGTACTTCAGGGCGATGTTGAGCTCGGACTTGCCTTCGACGCTTCGAACATCGAAGCCTTCGATATAGCCCTCGTCCTTCAACACCTTGGCGATCGCCACCTTCACTTTGGAAGAGGGCATCGTCGTATCGATTTTTTCCGACTGCTGCGCATTGCGGATGCGCGTCAGCATATCGGCGATCGGATCACTCATGCTCATAACTTATCTCCGTGCAATCCGTAATTACCAGCTTGCCTTGACCATGCCGGGAACTTCACCCCGCATGGCGATTTCGCGCAACTTGTTGCGCCCCAGACCGAACTTGCGATACACGCCACGCGGACGACCGGTGATGGCGCAGCGATTGCGCAATCGGGTCGGGGCGGCGTTGCGCGGCAAAGCTTGCAGCTTCAGACGCGCTTGAAAACGATCTTCTTCCGAGATGCTCTGATCGTTGATGATCTTTTGCAGGGCTGCGCGCTTGCCGGCGAATTTCTTCACCATTTTTTCGCGTTTTTCCTGACGGTTGATGACAGAGAGTTTTGCCATGCGACTAGCCTCGGAAGGGAAATTTGAAAGCGGCCAGAAGCGCTTTGGCCTCTTTGTCCGTCTTCGCGGTGGTGGTGATGGAAATGTTCATGCCACGGATCGCGTCGATTTTGTCGTACTCGATTTCCGGGAAAATGATCTGCTCTTTCACGCCCATGTTGTAGTTGCCGCGGCCGTCGAAAGAGCGACCGGAGATACCGCGGAAGTCGCGCACGCGCGGCAGCGACACGGTGATCAGGCGATCGAGGAATTCGTACATGCGAACATTGCGCAGCGTGACCATACAGCCGATCGGATAGCCGTCGCGGATCTTGAATCCGGCGATCGACTTCTTCGATTTGGTGACGACCGGCTTCTGGCCGGCGATCTTGGTCATGTCGCCGACGGAGTGATCCATGATCTTCTTGTCCGCCACCGCTTCGCCCACGCCCATGTTGAGCGTGATCTTGTCGATGCGCGGCACTTCCATGACCGTCGTGTAGCCGAACTCGCTCATGAGTTTCGGCACCACGGTCTCTTTATAAAAAGCTTGCAGTCGAGCCATGATTCACCCCTTATGCGTCAACGTGTTCGCCGTTGGACTTGAACACGCGAACCTTGCGCGCGTCCTGTCCGTCTGCGGCTTCGAGCGCCTTGTAACCGACGCGATCGGCTTTGCCGGTCGCGGGGTTGAAGATCGCCACGTTGGAGACGTGGATCGGCATTTCCTTTTCCAGGATGCCGC
>CAZCKI010000609.1:0-2000 GCA_964498815.1 uncultured Burkholderiales bacterium | reverse complement strand
GGTCGCCGCCAACGAGAAGGGCGTGCAGGAACTGACCAAAATGGTCGCCCACTTCGGACTAGCCACCGTCAACGCCTATATGCAACACGTGCAGGACAACGCCGAAGAGTGCGTGCGGCGGGTGATCGGCGCGCTTTTGCCTGACGGCAAAGACGGTGAATTTGCCTATGAAATGGACAACGGTGCGGTCATTCGCGTCAAAGTCACGATCGGCAAGGACCGGCGTAGCGCCACCATCGATTTCACCGGCACCTCGGGCGAGCTAGCATCGAATTTCAATGCTCCCTCCGCCGTGGTGTACGCAGCCGTGCTGTACGTGTTTCGCATGCTGGTCGACAGCGATATTCCGCTCAACGCCGGCTGCCTCAAGCCGCTCACCATCGTCATTCCCGAAGGGTCGATGCTGAATCCGCGGCCGCCCGCCGCGACGGTGGCGGGCAATGTAGAGACCTCGCAATGCATCACCGACGCCTTGATCGGAGCACTCGGCGTGATGGCGGCGAGCTACGGCACCATGAACAATTTCACCTTCGGCAACGAACATTACCAGTATTACGAAACCGTGTCGGGCGGCACCGGCGCCGGACCCGGATTTCACGGTTGCGATACGGTGCAGGCGCACATGACCAATTCCCGGCTCACCGACCCCGAGGTGCTGGAATGGCGCTATCCGGTTCGGGTGGATGAGCACTCGATACGCGCCGGTTCCGGCGGCGACGGACGCTGGCACGGCGGCAACGGCGCCACGCGGCGTATCCGCTTCCTGGAGCCGATGACCGCCGCCATTCTGGCCGGCCACCGGCGGGTGCCGCCCTTCGGCGCGGCCGGTGGCGGCGCCGGCGATCTCGGCCGCAATTGGGTGGAACGCGCCGATGGCTCGCGCACACCGTTAGGCTTCTCCGACGAGACCGAAGTTGCCGCGGGAGACGTATTCGTGCTGGAAACCCCCGGCGGAGGCGGCTATGGAATCGCCAACTAGTCGTCGATCGGCGACAACGATTTTTGCACTGCACATGGCACAATTTTTTCCGGTGCGCAGAATCAGCGGGTTGCGGCAGATAGCTAGAAAATAAAAAATCTCTTTGCTTATTTTGTAGGCGCCTATAAAATAGGCTGCTTTCCGTTCGCGAACGCATCCGCTCTCCCGCTCTGTGCAAATCGGTACCCTTCCACTCCGCAACAACCTGATCCTGGCGCCGATGGCGGGCGTAACGGACAGGCCGTTTCGCATGCTCTGCAAAAAGCTCGGTGCCGGCATGGCGGTGTCGGAAATGGTCGCGTCCAACTCGGCGCTGTGGGGCACCGAAAAATCGATCCGTCGTGGCGATCATCAGGGCGAAACCGATCCGATCGTGGTGCAGATCGCCGGCGCCGCACCGGAGATGATGGCCGAAGCGGCGCGCTACAACGTCGCGCGCGGCGCGCAGATCATCGACATCAACATGGGCTGCCCGGCCAAGAAAGTCTGCAATGTGTACGCGGGTTCCGCGCTATTGCAGGACGAGCCGCTGGTGGCTCGCATCCTCGACGCCGTGGTGAACGCGGTGCCGGTGCCGGTCACCCTGAAAATACGCACCGGCTGGGACCGCGAGCATCGCAACGCGCTGGCGATTGCGCGCATCGCCGAGCAAAGCGGCATCCAATCCCTGGCCGTGCACGGTCGTACCCGTGCCGACCTGTACGAAGGTTGCGCGGAATACGACACCATTCGCGCGGTCAAGCAAAGCGTTTCGATCCCGGTGGTCGCCAACGGCGACATCGATTCTCCGGAGAAGGCGAAATTTGTCCTGGAGCAAACCGGCGCCGACGCCATCATGATCGGCCGTGCCGCGCACGGCCGGCCCTGGCTGTTTCGCGAAATCGAATGGTTCCTGCAAACCGGTACGCGCCTGCTGCCACCGACCATCGCCGAAGTGCGCCTGCTCGCCTCCGGGCACCTGGCCGATTTATATGCGTTTTACGGCGAGGAAAAGGGCTATCGCATCGCCCGCAAGCATATC
>CAZCKI010000608.1:0-2011 GCA_964498815.1 uncultured Burkholderiales bacterium | reverse complement strand
GATCGACCAGGTTGATCAGCCGGCGGGCGTCACCGTCGGCCATGCTGGGGAGCTGCTCCTTGGCCGCTGCGCCAGGCGCGCCGACCAGACGGGGCAGCAAGTTCACCGCCGCAACGGCTCGATCCATCAAGGTCGCGAGCGCAGCGTCGTCAAGAGGCTTCAGCACATAGACCGTGGCACGCGACAGCAAGGCGTTGTTCAGTTCGAACGAGGGGTTTTCAGTGGTGGCGCCGATAAACGTCACCAATCCCGATTCCACATGCGGCAGGAAAGCGTCCTGCTGGCTTTTATTGAAGCGGTGCACCTCGTCCACGAACAGTATCGTGCGCCGGTCGAGATTGTTGCGGTTCATCTGCGCCCGCTCGATCGCCTCGCGAATTTCCTTCACGCCCGACAGCACGGCGGACAGTGCGATGAAATCCGCCTCGAACGTGCCAGCCATCAGGCGTGCGATGGTGGTCTTGCCCACCCCCGGCGGTCCCCACAGGATCATCGAGTGCGGCTTGCCGGAATCGAAGGCGATGCGCAGCGGCATGCCCTCGCCGGTCAGGTGCTCTTGACCTATCACTTCCGCCAGCGTGCGCGGCCGCAGGCGCTCGGCCAAGGGCACGCTGGCGCCCGCTCCCTTGCCCGAGGTTTCGGGTGAGGCCGCTGCCGCTGAAAAGAGATCGTTCATGAAAGTGCTAGAGTTGGGTTATCGCGATAAGGTCCGGCGTGCGCCGTTTCGCCACCACCTGCATTATCGCCGTTTCAGGAAACATTTTCCGTCGAGAATCATCGGGAGCCAGAGTGAAAAATATCATTGTTCTGACCGTCCTTTCCTTCGCCGTGTCTACCGCAAGCGCCGCAGTCCAGAAGGTGGAAAAGGCCGGCTGCGAACTCGATATTCCCGCTGACTGGAAAGTGACGCACTTCGGCACCTCTCTCAGCGCGAGTGCGCAGCCGATCAATGCTCAGTTGTCCATCATCAAAAACTCGAGCGGGCTCGCCGCCAGCAAGGTGAGCTGGAAGTCCTTGTTGAAAATAAGAGCGACCATTGAAGATTCGAACGACAAATGGTTTTTGGAAGTCGAACCCGACCAAGCCCACAAAGGTATGCGCTCGTTCGCGGTGTTCGTCGCCAATTCGGTCAATGGCTGCATGCTGAATATCCATGTCCGCCCCGGGAACGTTGAACTCGCCAATGCCATCGCCAAGTCGATGGCGATGTCGAAATGACCGGCGTGTGCCGCTTCAAAATGGCGTTTCATGACGCCGGCTAGCCACACTCGACGGGACAGCCTCTCCGACCTGCGCGGTGCCGGCCGCCTTGCCATCGCTGCCATCACCGGAGCGACCGACCTGGTCGAGGACATGCATCGCAATATCGCCCGCCGGTCTCCCATCGTCGGGCAGGCGCCGCAAGGCAAGGCGCGCGGTATTTCAGGGTTGGTCTATCGCAGCGTTCGCGGCGTCACTCGCGCTATCGGCTACGGGCTCGACTCCGGCCTGGCGCAACTCGCCCCGCTGCTGCGTACTGCCACCTCGTCGCCTCGGCGCGAAGCCGTGCTGGCGGCGTTAAACGGCGTGTTGGGGGACTATTTACTTGCTTCCGCCAATCCGCTGGCGATTTCCATGCAGTTCCGTCAGCAGGGCCGGCCGCTGGTGCTGGAGAAGCGCGCGCTCACGGCCGGGTTCGGTCGCGATCGGGACAAACTGCTGGTGCTGGTGCACGGACTGTGCATGAACGACCTCGAATGGACCCGCGAAGGGCACGATCACGGCGCCGCTCTGGCGCGCGACCTCGGTTATACGCCGCTCTACCTGCATTACAGCAGTGGCTTGCACATCTCTTCCAACGGCCGCGAGTTTGCCGACCAGTTGGAGCAATTGTTGTCGGCGTGGCCGGTGGCCGTAAAAGAGCTGGTCATCGTCGGTCACAGCATGGGTGGATTGCTGGCACGCAGCGCCTGTTATTACGCCAAACGAAAAAAACACAGCTGGCCGTCGCGTTTGAGCAAATTGGTCTTTC
>CAZCKI010000607.1:0-2011 GCA_964498815.1 uncultured Burkholderiales bacterium | reverse complement strand
CATCCCGCACATCACCCAGCAGGACGAGGCCGACATCACCGAGGTCGAGGCGTTTCGCGTCAAGACCAACGACGAAATCGCCAAGAGCGGCGTCAAGGTCACCATGCTCGCCTTCCTGATCAAGGCGAGCGTGACCGCGCTGAAGAAGTTTCCCGAATTCAACGCCTCCCTCGAGCCCGGCGGCGAAAACCTGGTGCTGAAAAAGTATTTTCACATCGGCTTTGCGGCCGACACCCCCAACGGACTGGTGGTGCCGGTGATCCGCAACGCGGATCGAAAGTCGGTGATCGAAATCGCCAAGGAAATGACCGAGCTTTCCGCCAAGGCGCGCGAAGGCAAACTGTCCCCAACGGAAATGCAAGGCGGCTGCTTCTCGATTTCCTCTCTCGGCGGCATCGGCGGCACCTTTTTCACGCCGATCATCAACGCACCCGAAGTGGCGATCCTCGGTGTGTCCCGCTCGCAGATGAAGCCGACCTGGAACGGCCACGAGTTCGTACCGAGGCTGATCCTGCCGCTGTCGCTTTCGTATGATCATCGCGTCGTCGACGGCGCCTCCGGCGCGCGCTTCACGACGTACCTGGCGGGACTCATGTCCGACATCCGCAAACTGGTTCTGTAGGGGACGCCATGGCCAATCTGATCGAAGTCAAAGTCCCGGACATCGGCGATTTCAAGGATGTCGCCGTGATCGAAGTGCTGGTGTTGCCCGGCGACAAGATCAAGAAAGACGATTCGCTGATCTCGCTCGAATCCGACAAGGCGACGATGGAAATCCCGGCGCCGGCTGCCGGCACCGTCAAGGAATTGAAAGTAAAGCTCGGCGACAAGTTGAGCGAAGGTAGCCTCATCCTGCTGATGGAAGCGAGCGATGGTGCGGCAGGCGCGACGCCCGCCAAAACAGCCGCTCCGCTTGCGCCGTCACCCTCGCCCGCGCCTGCTCCCGCGCCGGCAGCAAAGGCTGTCGTTACGGCCGCGCCCGCTTCGCAGACCGCGGGGAGCTTCAGCGGACAAGCCGACCTGCAATGCGAAATGTTGGTATTGGGTGCCGGACCTGGCGGTTATTCGGCCGCGTTCCGGTCAGCAGACCTCGGCATGAAGACCATCCTGGTGGAACGCTACGCGCAGCTGGGTGGCGTCTGCCTCAACGTCGGCTGCATCCCTTCCAAGGCGCTATTGCACGTGGCCGCCGTGGCGGACGAAACCCGCGCGCTGGCCGCGCACGGTATCAGCTTCGGCGAACCGCAGGTCGATCTGGACAAGCTGCGCGGCTGGAAGGAAAAAGTGGTCGGCAAACTGACCACCGGCCTCACCGGCATGGCCAAAATGCGCAAGGTGGAGGTGGTGCGCGGCGTCGGCCAGTTTCTCGATGCAAATCATCTGGTAGTCGAATTGACCAGCGGCGATGCGCAAGCGAAGACCGGTGAAAAGAAAGTCATCCGTTTCGAAAAAGCCATCATCGCAGCCGGCTCGCAGGTGGTGCGCCTGCCATTCATCCCGGACGATCCGCGCATCGTCGATTCCACCGGCGCGCTCGCGCTGAAGGACATCCCCAAAAAGATGCTGGTGATCGGCGGCGGCATCATCGGCCTGGAAATGGGCACCGTCTATTCCACCCTGGGCACACGACTCGATGTGGTGGAAATGCTCGATGGCCTGATGCCGGGCGCCGACCGCGACCTGGTCAAGGTCTGGCACAAGATGAACGATCGCCGCTTCGACAATATTTTGCTCAAGACCAGGACGGTGGCGGTGGAAGCGCGCAAGGACGGTATCTACGCCACATTTGAAGGAGAGAAAGCGCCGAAAGAACCCCAACGCTACGACATGGTGCTGATGAGCGTGGGCCGCGCCCCCAACGGCAAAAAGATCAGCGCCGACAAGGCCGGGATCGCCGTCACAGATCGCGGTTTCATCCCCACCGACAAGCAGATGCGCACCAATGTGCCGCACATCTTCGCCATCGGCGATATCGTCGGTCAGCCGAAGCAGGCGCACAAGGCGGTGCACG
>CAZCKI010000606.1:0-2017 GCA_964498815.1 uncultured Burkholderiales bacterium | reverse complement strand
CATTCCCGGGGAAGCTCTGAACGAGTATCCTAGCCCTCGCCGATGTCCTCGTTCCAGACTTCCGGGTGGCGGTGAATATACGTACCGAGCAGGGTCTCGCACTCTGCGGACGCCAGGTCGATTACGGTTATGCCGTTCTCGCGCAGCCAGTCGATACCGCCGCGAAAGGTGCGCGATTCGCCCACCACCACCGTGCCGATTCGAAACTGGCGAATCAGGCCGCTGCAATACCAGCAGGGCGCCAGCGTGGTGACCATGACCGTGTCGCGATAACTCTGTTGACGGCCCGCCTTGCGAAAGGCGTCGGTCTCGCCATGGATGGATGGATCGCTTTCCTGCACCCGCCGGTTGTGCCCGCGGCCCAGCACCGCGCCGTCCGCGCCGAACAAAGCGGCGCCGATGGGAATGCCGCCTTCGGCGAAGCCGGCCCGCGCCTCGTCGATGGCGATGGCGAGCATGGCGGCGTAGTCGGATGGGTTGGAAATAGCGGGCTGCATACCAAATGCGAGAGACAGTTGTCAGGTACGTTGTGTCAATACGGTAACTGTATGCGCTTGCCCGCCATCAATCCGGCTTGCGAAACTCGTTCTCTATCCACGCTATCGCACTCGCCTCGGTCAATTTGAACGAGGCAGGCACCCGCACCTGTGCTACCGGCGGCGCTTCGCGTTCACGCGGATATTGCGCGGCGAGCGTCGCATAGGGCGAATCTTCGTCGGGGACGATGTCGAGCGTGACGACGTAGGAAACATCGCCGCTTACGACAAACACTTTCTTATGCAGTGTGGCGTGCAGGTGCTGCTCGTTGCGGCGGCGGAACTCGAAGGCGGTTTTGACCAGGGTGCGAAAGGCGTTGGCATCGAGCGGCTTGGGATTCTTTTTATCTCGTCCCATGGTCCACGGGCCTACCAGTGCGGGCTCGGGTTCGCCATCCTTGATCATTTCCACCGCCCAGCCGTCGTCGTCGGTGTTCTTGATGACGCGCGCGGTCCAGCCGTCGTCGCGCCAGAGGCGGGGCTCTTGTGGTGTATTGACTACGAGGTCGGCGGATTCAGACATATTGTCCTTGTGGGTTGGGCACAAACAAACTCCCCGGAATGTAACACCCATTGCAGCACCGCCGCGGAGCGAAACAAGGCGTTTGCGACATGACAGCGGCGGCTGGTTGGGCAGGCTATCGTAAGGGGCAAATTCAGTTTCGCTGAGAAAGAAAAACTTCCACTGCGGATGCGATTTTTGGATAACTGGCACTGACCAGCAGCCTGCCGGTCGGCTCAATCCGGCCAAGATAGTATTTCGGCTGATCTAGACGCGCGGCGATCACCTTGCTTTCGTCGCGCACCATCACCAAAGCCTTCACGGGGAGGCCGTTATCCAGACATTCCACTTCATCGGGTTCGGACATATACGATGCCAGCCGCGGGAAGCGCAACAGCAACTTTCCGTCCCGCACCTCTTCCCGGTTCACCGCGTCGCTCGCGGCGATCCAACGGGCAGGGGCTGGGTTCCGTTCAATTTCCTCCTTGTAGCGGGCGACAAGGTTGCGCATACGCATCCCCGCAATCATGGCGGCGTCGACCAGAATCAGAGCTAACAGGAGTTTGTAATTGCTGCTGGTCAGCTGCCAGCGTCGGCCCAGAGTCAACGGGTCGCTGTATACAGCATAGATCTGGTAGGCCAGCACACCGATCGCAAGCGTCGCCGCAATAACGACGATCAGCAACCACCAATTGGCCGCCAGAAATCGGTAAACCGATAATTTTGTCCGGTCCATTCCAAGGTGCCACGGCAGCAGGCCGATTCACCCTGAAAATTCTACGCGTTTACCGCCTGCTGCGCGATCTCGGCGTGCACCTTGCTCATGTCCACTTCCAGCGACTTCTGCACGACCTGGTCGAGTGCGGACTTGGGCAACATGCCGGCTTGCGAAAACAGGATCACCTGCTCGCGAAACACCATCAGCGTGGGGATCGAGCGGATGTTGAAGGCGGCGCCCAGTTCCTGTTCCACTTCGGTG
>CAZCKI010000605.1:0-2020 GCA_964498815.1 uncultured Burkholderiales bacterium | reverse complement strand
GTTCGCGATCGACCAGCACCAGTTGATACGGTGTGCCGATTTCCTCCAGCACCATGTGCGGCGCCAGGTTGGCGTTGGAGGGGTAGTAGTAGAGGTGGTACATCATCGCTCCCGAAAGAATCGGCTATTCTATGGCAGGAACTTTGTCCGGCATCGCCTTGCGCTGCGCAGCCAAGAATAAATCAGGAGGAGTGAACGTGAAGAAATGGATTGCCGGACTTGCCTGTGCATTGCCGTTGATGACTGCTGCAGCCGATTACCCCGCGCGCGTCATCACCCTGATCGTGCCGTTTCCGCCCGGCGGTGTGGCCGACATCGTGGCGCGGCCGGTGGCCGAGGCGCTGGGCCGCGAATTGAAGCAGCCCGTGATCGTCGAGAACAAGGCCGGCGCCGGGGGAGGGGTAGGCATGGCCTACGCCGCCAAGGCGAACGCCGACGGTTACACGCTGCTACTGGCGCTGTCGTCGATCTCGATCATCCCGGAAGCGGACAAGCTGTTCGGCCGTCCTCCCATGTACCAGATGAACCAGCTGAGGCCGATTGCGCGCTTCACCGCCGACCCAACCGTGCTCGCGGTGCGCGGTGATGCGCCGTGGAAAACGTACAAGGAATTCGTCGATGCGGCGCGCGCGGAACCGGGCAAGCTCACCTTTGGTTCTTCCGGCAACTACGGCACCATGCACATTCCGATGGAAATGTTGAAGGCGGACGCGCGCGTGAACCTCACCCACGTTCCCTATGCAGGCGCGGGACCGGCCATCGTCGGCCTGCTGGGAGGGCAGGTGGACGCCATCGCCAGCGGGCCCTCCTCGATCGCAGCGCACGTCAAGGCCGGCAAGATCCGGCCGCTGGCGCATTGGGGCACCGGACCGCTCGCTGCAATGCCGGATGTGCCGAGTTTGATGGAACTGGGTGTGCAGGTGCAATTCGCCCAGTGGGCCGGGCTGTTCGTGCCCGCCGGGACGCCCGAGGCCATCGTGCAGCGGCTTCGCGAAGCCGCGCGCATCGCCGCGCAAGACGAGCGCGTAAGAATGGTCCTGACCGGGGCAGGCAGTCCCGTGCAATACCTGGACGCGCCCGGTTTCCAAAAGTACTGGGATGCCGACGCGGCCAAGATGGCAGAGGTGGTGAAGAAAATCGGAAAAGTCGACTGAGCGCGTACCAGCCGACCATGCCGAATCGAATGGGCTGGGCCCCATCCCTCCTGTTATGCCTGTATTGCGTTTCCACCTTGGCCGGCGCAGCCGATCCGCCACCACCACCCGCCGAAGACAAAAAGCCGGCTGAGGCAAAGAAGCCGGTGCAAATAGTGGAGATGAAGTTCTAGCAGCAAGCCCGGCTGGTTGCACGGGCTTCGCCAGAGCGTCAGATCTGCGTGCGGACTTTGACGGGCGCCCGCGCGATCGCACCCTTGCACAGCACCGGACCGGTCGGCTGCCCGGTGGACGAGCCGCCCTTGGGTTCCTTGGTGAGCGCAAAGGTCAGACCGCCGGCAAGTTTCTGCTCGAGTTCGGCCGTGCGTAGTTGTGTGTCACCGTTGGCGTTGTTGATCAGCCCAAGAGAACGCGGACTGCCGTCGGCCGCGATCACCCACAATTCGAGGCTGTTGTCCGGCGCCGCCTTCCAGGCCTTGACCATGCGTACCGTCAGCAGGCCGGACTTGGGTTGCTCGACGATCATGCGCGCGACACCCATGTCCTCGAGCACGGCGGTCAGCACCGGCGCTTCTTCGCCGCGCTGCAGATAAGGCACGAGCGCGACGGCCAGCACCAAGGCAGCGGCGAAGCTGGCAAGGCCGACCGTGGCACGGGTCCACCAGCCGGTTTCCGTCTGGCGGGAAGGGCCGATGCGAGCCTGGATTTTTTTCCAGACCCGCGCGGGTGCTTCGACTGGGGCCAAACGGTCGGCCAACGGCATAAGGTGCGATTCCCAGCGCTCGACTTCGGCGCGCAGGCCGCTATCGGCCGACATCATTTCGACAAAACGCCGGCGGGCCCCGCCGCGCAACGTGCCGAGCACG
>CAZCKI010000604.1:0-2038 GCA_964498815.1 uncultured Burkholderiales bacterium | reverse complement strand
GCTACTACCTGGTGTGCCTGCCGCAATACGCCAACAGCCGCAAGTTCCGCACCATGCGCGACTGGCTGATGGCGGAGGTGGACTGGGCGGAGAAGTAGCGCGCAACCGCCGGGCGGGAAAGCTCCCGTCGGAGCGTTTCCGCTCCTATTCCTCCCACTGGAAGCGCCACAGGGCGATGGCGCTGAAGGCGGCCGCGAACAGCAGCAACACTCCCATCGGCGCCAGCGCCGCATCGATGCCGAGGCCGCGCCAGGTCATTGCCGCCAGGCCGTCGATGGCCCAGCGCGTCGGTACTGCCAGTGTGGCGCTTTGCAGCCACTCCGGAAACACGAACGAAGGCACCCAGGCGCCGCCCAGCATTACCAGAATCAGGGTGGCGAACACGGCGATGCCGCGCGAGGCCTCGGGCGTGTTGCCGACGGCGGCGATCAACAGGCCGAAGGTAGCGGTGAACAAGGCGAAAGACAGCACCACGCCGAAGAAGCCGGCCACGCTGCCGTCGATGCGTAGTCCAAACACCAGCATGCCGATCAAGTAGATGATGGTCATCATGATCGCGGTGATCAGCGTGCCGCCGGCGATGGTGGCACCCAGCAGCGTGGTGCGCGACAGCGGCGCCGCCCGCAGCCGTTTCCAGAGTCCAAGGCGTCGCGCCAGCAACAGGTTGACGCCGAATTCGATCCCCAGGAACAGCATGAACTGCACACTCATGCCCGCCAGCGAATGCGAGAAGCCGTTGTACTTGCGATCGCCGGCCGCGGCGACCTCCAGTTCGCGGGTCGCGAAGGGAAGATCGAAAGCGGGTTTCGCGCCGGCCTTGCCGGTCTTATCGGTGGGCGCTTCGGCATGGACTTGCACGCGCTCGATACTGTCGAACATGGCGAGCAGGTCGCGCTTTTGCTCTGCTCCTATATCGCGGCTGGAGGCGACTTCGCTACGAAAATCGCCGAACACTTTGGGCGCGCCGGCGGCGCTGAACGCAGTCTGGGTGACGGCGCGCATCGCATGCTGTGCGAGCAGCCCCCGCAGCATCGCCATCACCATCGCTTGCGAGGGATCGAAGTGAATCGTGATTTGCGGTTTGGTGCCGGCGCCGAACAGGGCACGCGGCGCGTCGGCGCCGAATTTTTCCGGAATGATGACGGCCGCGCGCATCTTGCCGCGCCGCACCTGGTCGATGGCGTCCGCCTCGGTGAGGTTTTGCACGTCGAGCATGGCATCTTCCGCGAGGGCCTTCACCAGCGCGGTCGAAATCGTGCTGCGGTCAAAGTCGACCACGGCGACCGGAATGCGCACTGCCTTGCGCTTTTCGCCGCCGCCGCTGCCGAACAGGACGCCGAAGAAAGCGGCGATGACGATGGGCAGGGCGAGGTTGACCAGCAGGGCGCGGCGGTTGGTGAAATAGAGGCGCAGGTCTTTGCGAATCAGAGCGAAAAAAGCGTTCATGGTCAGTCCCGCAGCTCGCGGCCGGTAAGGTTGAGGAACAGGGATTCGAGCGAAGCGCGTCCCGACGAGACCCGCTGGATGCGCCGGCCGCCGGCCGCCAGCGCGGCGATGATGGCGGGCGCCACGTCGCCGAGATCGTCAAGCCCGACCGTCAACGTCCCATTGGTCTGCACGGCCTTTTTGACGCCGGGGATGCGCAGCAAGCCGTCCAGGTCGACGGCGCCGTCGAGCTCTATGGTCAGCGATTGCGCCGCAGGCAACATCTTGTACAAGCCGTCGAGCGTGTCGCTGGCTATGACGCGGCCGTGATCCATGATGACGACGCGATCGCACAGGCGCTCGGCCTCTTCCATGTAATGCGTCGTGTACAGCACCGCCTTGCCGCGCGCCTTGAGCGCTTCGAGGTTATCGAAAATGGCATTGCGGCTTTGCGGGTCGACGCCCACGGTGGGTTCGTCGCAGAGCACGATGTCGGGGTCGTGCAGCAAGGCGCAGGCGATATTGAGACGGCGCTTCATGCCGCCGGAAAATTTCGACACCTTGTCGGCGGCGCGATCGGCCAGGCCGACCAGTTCCAGGGCCTGGTCGGCGC
>CAZCKI010000603.1:0-2048 GCA_964498815.1 uncultured Burkholderiales bacterium | reverse complement strand
AAACCAAGCCGGAAAACATCGTCATCTCGGTGGACAAGGATGGCGACATTTATTGGGGTCCGACCAAACTGGCCGACACCGATGAGTTGTTCGACCGGCTGAAGGTAGAGGCAGTCAAGAACCCGCAGCCGGAAGTGCACATCCGCGGCGATACCGACGCGCGTTACGAGTCGGTCGGCAAGGCGGTGTACACGATGCAGCGGGCCAGTATCCTCAAGATCGGCTTCATCACCGAGCCGCCGCCGAACACCGCCGGGCAATAGTCGTTAACGGGGAAAGGGGAAATCATGGCAATGAACATTGGCGCAAATAGCAACATGCGACTTGAACCCATGATGGAAATCAATACCACGCCGTTGATCGACGTGATGCTGGTTTTGCTGGTGATGCTGATCATCACCATCCCCCTCCAGATGCACTCGGTGGAATTGAATTTGCCGGTTGGAGGAAAAATCCAGCCGCTGCCGCCAGTCGTGCAAGTCTATGTAGACTTTGACGGCTCCATTTCGATGGATGGAGCAGTGATTGCGGGCAGCACCGGCAATGGCGAACTCGACGCCAGGTTCCGCGCGATTGCGGCGCTGGCGGATCAACCCGAAGTGCAGCTTCGCGCAAACAATCTGGTGAATTACGGTCGCGTTGTCACGGTGATGGCAACCGCCCAACGGTTGGGCGTCAACAACATCAGCATCGTCGGTGCCGAGCGGTACACGGCACGGCAGTAATACGGAAACGAAAAAGGAAATCACATGAGTATGAGTGTTGGCTCGTCGAACAGCAAAGAGCCGGAACCGATGATGGAAATCAACACCACGCCGTTGATCGACGTGATGCTGGTGTTGCTGGTGATGCTGATCATCACCATTCCGATCCAGACGCACGCCGTCAAGCTGAACATGCCGGTCGGCAATCCGCCGCCGCCGGACAAGCCGCCGGAAATCGTGCAGATCGACGTCGACTTCGACGGCAGCATCATCATGAACGGCCTGGTGATTGCCAGCGGTAATGTCGGCAAGGGCGACTTGGACGAGCGACTGCAAGCGATCGCCGCCATGCCAGAACAGCCGGAAGTGCACCTGCGGCCGAACCGCCTGGTGAACTACGGCCGGGTCATGACGGTGATGGCCGCCGCGCAGCGATTCGGCGTCACCAAGATCGGCATCGTCGGCAACGAACAGTTCGTCAAGTAATTCGCTAACGGCCGGGACGTGTTGCGTGTTTACCAACACCGCACGTTCCGGTTTTCATTTGGAGAAGTCGTCATGAAATTGTCCGGAATCCTTTCGTGTACCGCGCTGCTGGCTGCGCTGTCACTGCTTCCCTACGCCGCCGCGCAGGAAACGGTTCGCCCGGAAGTGGGCAACCCGTTGAAAGCGGCCGGCGACATGATGAAATCGAGCCGCTACAAGGACGCGCTGAACAAGGTGCGCGAAGCCGACCAGGCGAGCGGCAAGACGGCATTCGAATCCTACATGATCGAGCGCATGCGCAGTTCCGCCGCGCTCGGCGCAGGCGACAACGATACCGCCATCAAATCGCTGGAAGCGGTGATTGCCTCGGGCAAACTGCCCGGTGCCGACCAGAGCAGGATGATGGATACGCTCGCCAATACCTACTATCGCAACAAGGATTACGCCAACACCATCAAGTGGATGCAAAAGACGATACAGGCGGGCGGCGGCAATGCCCAGTCGCGCACCCTGATCATTCAATCGCATTTTCTGATGAACGACTTCGGCACGGCCGCCAAAGAAGCGCTGGCCGACATCCAGGTCGAGGAAAAAGCCGGGCGCACTCCTTCCGAGGAAAAACTGCAATTGCTGGCCAATTGCTACCTCAAGCAGAAAGACACGAACGGCTATGTCGCCACCATCGAAAAGCTGCTCAATTACTACCCGAAGAAGAGCCTGTGGGCCGATGTGCTGAACCGCCTGCAACGCAAGAGCGGTTTCTCCGACCGCCTGATGCTGGACGTCTATCGCTTGCAGCTCGCCACCGGCAATCTTTCCATCGCCAGCGACTACGTGGATATGTCGACGTCCGCCATA
>CAZCKI010000602.1:0-2052 GCA_964498815.1 uncultured Burkholderiales bacterium | reverse complement strand
GCAATCGATTTTCAGCGGAGAGGCGAGTGTGGTCGTGGTGCCGGGTGAAGTCGGTGAAATGGGCATCTACCCGGGACACACTCCGCTGATGACGCGCGTGAAACCGGGCACAGTGGAAATTACTATTCCGGGCCAAGCCGAAAAGGAATTAATTTACGTTTCCGGCGGCATTTTGGAGATCCAGCCGAAGAACGTAACCATCCTTTCCGACACCTCGATTCGCGGCCAGGACCTCGACGAAGCCAAGGTCATGGAAGCCAAGCGAGCTGCGGAGGAAGCGCTTACTAACCGTACAAGCGGCCAGGAGCGGGCAGTTGTCCAAGCCGAGCTGGCCCAATTGGCGGCCCAGTTGCAGGCAATTCGGAAGTTGCGTAAATAATTCCGTTTTGCTATACTCAGAGTGCCGTAACGGTTTAGAGGCGCAGTAAAAATTTCAAGCAGCGAGTCCTTCGGATTCGCTGCTTTTTTTATGGCCATCCAAATGTCATCGCTTTCGGTTGTGATTCTGGCTGCGGGACAAGGGACGCGCATGAAATCGGCGCGGCCCAAGGTGTTGCACGCGCTGGCCGGAAAATCCTTGCTCGGCCACGTCATCGCCACCGCGCGAAAACTGCAGCCGGCGCAGATTTGCGTGGTCTACGGCCACGGCGGCGGCGAAGTGCGGGCCGCCTTTCCCGACACCGACCTCGCCTGGGTACAGCAAGCCGAACAACTCGGCACCGGCCACGCGGTCTTGCAAGCGCTGCCGAAACTACCCGCTTCCGGTACCACGCTGATCTTATATGGCGACGTGCCGCTGATCTCGGCCGCCACACTGCGGCGCCTGCTTGCTGCCGCCGAAGGAGGAAAACTCGCCTGGCTCACCATGCGCCTCGCCAACCCATTCGGCTTGGGACGCATCGTTCGCGATGCCAAAGGCGACATGACGGCGATCCGCGAAGAGCGCGACGCCACCGCCGAGCAGAAACGCATCGCCGAAATCTGGTCCGGCTTCGTCGCCTGCCCGACCGCGCAACTGCATAAATGGTTGCCGAAACTGGGAACCACCAACGCACAGGGCGAGTATTATCTGACCGACATCCTCGGCCTGGCACTGCGCGACGGCATCCCCGTCGCCACCTGCCTCGCCGACACCGAATGGGAAATCGCCGGCGTGAACAGCAAAGACCAGCTCGCAGATTTGGAACGCATCCAGCAGCGTGAGACCGCCCAGCGCCTGATGGCCGACGGCGTCACCCTGCTCGACCCGGCGCGCTTCGATGTACGTGGGGAGCTGACCTGCGCGCGCGAGGTGAGCATCGACGTCAATTGTATTTTCGAGGGCAAGGTGGAGTTGGGTGAAGGGGTGACAATAGGCGCCAACTGCATCCTGAAAGACTGCACCGTCGGCGCCGGCACCCAGGTCCTGCCGTTCAGCCACCTCGAAGGTGCGACCATCGGGAAAAACGCCCGCATCGGTCCCTACGCCCGCATCCGTCCCGCTACCACCCTGGCTGACGGCGTCCACATCGGCAACTTCGTCGAGGTCAAAGCGAGCGAAGTGGGCGCCGGCAGCAAGGCCAACCACCTCTCCTATATCGGCGATACCAGCGTCGGCCAAAACGTCAACATCGGCGCCGGCACCATCACCTGCAACTACGACGGCGCCAATAAGCACCGCACCGTCATCGAAGACAATGTGCATATCGGCTCGGACGTGCAACTGGTGGCGCCGGTGACGGTCGGCAAGGGCGCAGACATCGCCGCCGGCACCACCATCTGGAAGGATGTGCCGGAGGGGGGGCTGACCTTGAACGAGAAGACGCAGCTGCACAAGGCGGATTGGCGGCGGCCGGTGAAGGCAAAAAAATAAAGCCGGCGGCAGCCAAAGCTATCGTCGTCGCTCGTCGACCAAAATCCCTCCCAGCCTCCCTTTTCCAAAGGGAGGAGCCGCACTAACTGCTATTTGCACCGCACCCTACGAAGCGCTTCCTCCTTTGAAAAAGGGGGATCGAGTTCCTTTTCCAAAGGGAGGGGCCGCACCAACTGCTATTTGCGCCGCACCCTACGAAG
>CAZCKI010000601.1:0-2054 GCA_964498815.1 uncultured Burkholderiales bacterium | reverse complement strand
CGGTACGCCGAAAGTGCGCGCGATGGAAATCATCGACGAGCTGGAACCTTCCAAGCGCGGCATCTACGCGGGTGCTGCCGGATACTTGGGCTTCAACGGCAATATGGATCTGGCGATATCGATCCGCACCGGCGTGGTCAAGGACCAGACCTTGTACGTGCAGGCGGCGGCCGGCATCGTCGCCGACTCGGTGCCGGCGCTGGAATGGCAGGAAACCGAAAACAAGGCGCGCGCACTGCTGCGCGCCGCCGAAATGGTGTCGGCCGGTATCGATTCGCCGGTCTGAGCGAAATCGTCAAGGCAGAGGAAAAACATGGACAAGGTAATCGATGTGCGCAGCGACACCGTCACCCAGCCCGGCCCGGCGATGCGTGCCGCGATGGCGGCAGCCGAAGTCGGCGACGACGTGTTCGGCGACGACCCGACCGTGAACCGCTTGCAGGAACGGATGGCTGCGATGACCGGCATGGAGGCCGGCCTGTTCCTGCCGTCGGGCACGCAGAGCAATCTGTGTGCGCTGATGTCGCACTGCCAGCGCGGCGAGGAATACATCGTCGGCCAGGATGCGCACACCTACAAATACGAAGGCGGCGGCGCGGCGGTACTCGGTTCGATCCAGCCGCAACCGCTGGAAAACGCAGCCGACGGCACCATTCCCCTGGCGAAGATTCGCGCCGCCGTGAAGCCCGACGATTCGCACTTCGCCATCACCCGCCTGATCGCCTTGGAGAACACCATCGGCGGCAAGGTGCTGCCCGAAGCGTACCTGGCCGAGGTGCGCGCTTTGGCCAAGGAAAAGGGCCTCTCCACGCATCTTGACGGCGCGCGCGTGTTCAACGCGGCCGTCAAGTCCGGTCGCGACGTGAAGGCGATTTGCGCGCACTTCGATTCGGTCTCGGTGTGCCTGTCCAAGGGGCTTGGTGCGCCCGCAGGTTCGGTGTTGTGCGGATCGAAGGATTTGATCAAATCCGCGCACCGCTGGCGCAAGATGCTGGGCGGCGGCATGCGCCAGGCCGGCATCCTGGCCGCGGCGGGGCTCTACGCGCTCGACCACCACGTCGCCCGCCTCGCCGAGGATCACGACAACGCGGCGCACCTGGCGGCTGCGCTAGCCGAAATCCCGGCGCTGAAAGTGACCTTCCCCGATACCAATATCCTGTTCGTCGACGTGCCGGCCGCCGATTGCGCCGCACTGGCCGAAGAATTCAAGCGCCAGGGCGTCGTCGCCCTGGTCTCGCCGCGCTTGCGGCTGGTGACGCACCTCGACCTCAGCCGCGTGGACATCGACCGCCTCATCGGCATTTTCCAGGCGTTTTATCGCGGGAGGACCTAATGCTGTTGATGATCGACAATTACGACTCCTTCACCTACAACCTGGTCCAATACTTCGGCGAGTTGGGCGAGGACGTCGTGGTCAAACGCAACGATGAGATCGGTGTTACCGATATCGAGGCGATGAAGCCCGCGCGCATCGTCGTGTCGCCGGGACCCTGTTCGCCTGCCGAAGCTGGAATTTCGGTGCCGGCCATCCAGGCTTTTGCGGGCCGCGTGCCGATCCTCGGCGTCTGCCTCGGCCACCAGAGCATCGGCCAGGCCTACGGCGGCAGGATCGTGCACGCCAAGACGCTGATGCACGGCAAGACCTCGACCATGACCCATACCGGCGCCGGTGTGTTTGCCGGCCTGCCGACGCCGTACCGCATCACCCGCTATCACTCGCTGGTGATCGAGCGCGATAGCTGCCCCGACTGCCTGGAAATTACCGCGTGGACGGATGACGGCGAAATCATGGGTGTTCGCCACAAGTCGCTGCCGCTGGAAGGCGTGCAATTCCATCCCGAATCGATCATGACCGAGCACGGTCATGCCCTGCTGAAAAACTTTTTGCAATTGAGAGTTTAGGGTGTCTCTGAGCAAATATTGGGGATCGCGTTTTGACGAGATTGGCCCATATGCTAGGCGCGGAGGCGGCGTGAATATCGAGCATATTCACCCGGCCTCGCAACAACGCAGATGGGCCAATATCGTCAAAACCCGAAGGGCACGGTCTTGGC
>CAZCKI010000600.1:0-2055 GCA_964498815.1 uncultured Burkholderiales bacterium | reverse complement strand
GTGCGACGAGTTATGGAACATGTACGGTCCGACCGAAACGACCATCTGGTCGGCTGTTTTCGCCATTCCGCCCTCCGTTGAACACCAATTTCGACGTGGTTGTGATCGGCGCGGGAGCCGCCGGCATGATGTGCGCGGCGCGCGCCGGCCAGTGCGGCCGGCGAGTGCTGTTGATCGACCACTATCCCAAGCTCGGCGAAAAAATCCGCATCTCCGGCGGCGGCCGCTGCAATTTCACCAATCTGCATTGCAAGCCGGAACACTTCCTGTCGCACAACCCGCACTTTTGCCGTTCCGCGCTGGCCCGCTACACGCCGCGCGATTTCATCGAACTGGTCGAATCGCACGGCATCGCCTATCACGAGAAGACCCTGGGGCAACTGTTCTGCGACGACAGCGCCGCCGACATCATCGGTATGTTGCAAGAGGAATGTGCACGCGGCAATGTCGAATGGCTATGGCCGTGCGAGGTCGGCAGTATGGAGCACGTCAACGGTCGATTCCTTGTTGAAACGGACCGGGGCGCCGTGCAGTCGAGCGCGCTGGTGATTGCCACCGGGGGGCTTACCGTGCCGAAAATCGGTGCGACGCCGTTCGGCTACAAGGTCGCCGAACAATTCGGCCTGCGCGTGGTGCCGCCTCGCGCGGCCTTGGTGCCGCTGAGTTTCGATCCCGAAACCATGAGCCGGTTTGGGGATCTGGCCGGCATTTCACTCGATGCGGAGGTATCTTGCCACCAGGGACGATTTCGCGAAGCCCTGTTGCTTACCCATCGCGGCCTGTCCGGACCCGCCATCCTGCAGATATCCTCGTACTGGCAGTCGGGCTCTGCCAAGGAATCGATTCACATCGACCTGCTGCCGGACCCGGCCAGCCGTGACAGGCTGCAATCGGCGCGGGAATCGAAAGCACAGTTTTTCAATGTCCTGGGCGACATCCTGCCGAAGCGATTTGCGCAAGCCTGGTGCGAGGCGAACGGTCTCGTGACCCCGCCGCAGCAAATGAACGACCGCAGTTGGAACGAGGCCCTGGCGCAATTGCGCGACTGGCAGGTCAAACCCTCCGGCACGCTTGGCTACAACAAGGCCGAGGTCACATTGGGTGGGGTCGACACGCGCGACCTGTCTTCCAAGACCATGGAAGCCACTGCCGTGCCCGGGCTCTACTTTATCGGCGAAGTGGTCGATGTGACCGGGCACCTGGGCGGTTTCAATTTTCAATGGGCGTGGTCTTCCGCGGTCGCCGCCGCCGAGGCCATTGCCGAGCGCCCGGCATGAACCTGCGCTGGGTGCTGGACACCAATGTGGTGATCGACTGGCTGGTATTCGATCACCCTTACATGGAGCCGCTACGCGGCGGCGTGCGGGATGGCAGCCTGAAAGTGCTCACGCACCCGCCAGCCGTAGACGAATTGCACCGGGTACTGGCGTACCGCCAATTGAAAATCGATCCGGACCGTCAAAGGCTGATTTTTGCCGAATACCAGCGCCTGACCGTGTCGTGCGCCTTGCCTGCGGGTGCTACGCTGAAGAATTTGATGCTGCCCGGCGGCTTCCCGCGCTGCCGCGATCGCGACGACGAACACTTCCTGGCGCTTGCCTATCACCAACGCGCCGACGCGCTGGTGTCGCGCGATCACGCCGTGCTGGGTTTGGCGTCTCGCACGGCCAAATTCGGCCTCACCATCCTGAACGTCCAGCAGGCCATCACCCGGTTACCGGCGGTCAAAACGACTGCCGCCTGAACTGGATAAGGTTCACTTCTTGGTGAATTCGAACGACGAGTCGGAAAGATAGACCGCTTTGTGCAGGTCGTCTCGCTTGATGGCGTATCGGTCTCCCTGATCCTGCACGGAAACACCCTCGCGAATGAACTTGGTCTTGCCGACCACCACCTTTACCGAATGCTTGCCCGCGCTCAGCCCGTTCCAGATGTCATCTTTGAAATCAGCCGGGTAATCCTTGGTGTTGTAGACGTAAATCAGGGTCTGGTCGCGATCAGCGGGAACGTCCTTGTTGGTAAACGCGAGGCGCTTCTGGTGTTTGCCGTCGATCC
>CAZCKI010000599.1:0-2065 GCA_964498815.1 uncultured Burkholderiales bacterium | reverse complement strand
GTGGTGGTTTTTCGACAGATTTCTTTGAGTAGACACTCTTACCACTCGTAACTTCGCCAATCGCACTTTGAAACGTACGCAACTCTGGATTGAAGAAATATCTAAATAGATAGACGCCAATAACAGCGACTAGCGCAAAGGAAAAAGCAATCAGAAGGAATCGACGGACAGCTTTCATAAATGCGATCTTTAATCAGAGAAATTATGTCTAGACTACTACTAGCGTTAGCCACGAGGATACACACCGGAGCCTAGGCTAGTACGAAAGAGAACCCCTGTCACCTATCAAAAATTACAGGCCCAGCAATAATTAGAATATTCAGACACTTGTCCTCAGGAATATTCGGCGGCCAAGGTTGACGTTAGAGTCACTTTCACCTGGATCCCTCTAGGTCGGTCATTTGCGGACAAATACAATGACCCGCCAGACGCGCGAGCAATCGCATGTGCACGGTTCTTAGCGCCTAACTTCTTTACGGAATTTTCAATATGAAAAATGGCAGTCCTTTCAGCAATCCCCAGTATTCTTGCGATTTCCCATGAAGTCTTGCCTTTTGCTACCCATCTAAGGCACTCGAGCTCGCGTGCGCTAAGCAACTTCTGCACATCTGTTGCGCGAAAAGATGAGAATATTCGCATGGCTGCACTATGGACTGCCCCAGCTAGCAAATGTGTAAATGTCGCCAGTTCTTCGCGTGTCTCTTCGCAATTTGCATCTTCTAGGTCCGAGGAAAGGCTCAGCACGCCAACATGTCTGGCGCAATCATGGGCCGGCGCCACAATGCCCCACTTAGCACCCATGAAACTCGCAACCAATTTGATGTCGACCACTTTTCCTTTGAAATGCGAAGGATGCGAAGGGCCCCAAATCAGTGGAGAAGTGTTGCTGAGGCAATAGCTAATCACCGGGTCGGCGCTGATCAGTTCACCCTCAATGTATCGCTGGACCCATTGAGCGGGACATCCCCAATGAACATGGGGGACAACTTCGACTAACGGAGAAACTCCCACTAGAAAAAAGGCGCAATACTCGAAGCCAAGGAATGACGAGAGTTCTTGAGTGCGCGCGATTAATTCAGCCGCGGTTTCAAGGTTTTGAATCTCATTAATGCGACGAATTGTCGGTAGAAAACCCATGCTGGCTAGCGGGATCAAAGAATTCGTCGAATTTAGGTGACAAACGCTCAATCTATAATTTCGCCATTTCAGACGACATTGGAAGAAGCGATCGCCCAAATGTAACCGCTTCGTGATAATTTGTCCCCACCCTCATGGGTAGGAAAAATTGGGGGATTGACATGATGTTATCAATTGTGATGCCAGCCAAACAGACTCGGCAGCTTGAAGCTAGTGCAAGAGGTGCCAACGCTACAATTGCCGACTAGGCCGTTGGGAATAGACCATGCAAGTGCAAACGGGGCGCAGAGCGCCCCGTCTAAACAACTTATCGTGGTAATCGCTACTTCAGCAAATTCAGTTTCAGAAACTCAAGCTCCGCGTAAAACTGAAAGTCCTGGTTTTCCTTCCTGGCAAAACCATGACCCTCATCTTTGGCGAGCAGGAACCAGACCGGCGTGCCCTGCTTCTTCAGTTGTTCCACTATCTGCACCGCTTCGGAATAGGGCACGCGCGGATCGTTACGACCGTGGATGATGAAAAGCGGCTTCTTGATCTTGTCGGCATTCCGTAGTGGCGAGATCTTGTCGAAAAAGGTGCGCATCGCCGGATCGCGCTCGTCGCCATATTCGGCGCGGCGCAGGTCGCGCCGGTAACTTTCGGTGTGGGTGAGCAGGGACGTAAAATCGGAAGGCCCCACCACGTCGATGGCGCCGGCGATGCGGTCTGCGTACATCACCGACACCGCCAGGCTCATATAGCCGCCGTAGCTGCCCCCCTTTACCAGCACTTTGGCCGCGTCCAGGTTTTCCTGGCTGGCGATCCAGTCGAACAAGGCGCCGATATCCTTGACCGAATCCTCGCGCTTGATGCCGTTGTCCATCGCCAGGAACGCTTTGCCGAAGCCGCTGGAGCCGCGCACGTTGGGGTAGATCAACGCAATACCCAA
>CAZCKI010000598.1:0-2068 GCA_964498815.1 uncultured Burkholderiales bacterium | reverse complement strand
TACCCCAACGACGCCACCGACATCCAGCACCTGCTGAAGCACGCCGACTCGGCCATGTACCAGGCCAAGGACGCCGGTCGAAACACCGCGCGCTTTTTTACCAGCGACCTCAACTTCCTGCTTTCCAAGCGCCTGGAAGTCGAATCGCGGCTGCGGCGCGGCATCGAGCGCGACGAGTTTTTCCTGCGCTATCAGCCGCAGGTGGACCTGCGCACCGGCAAGATCATCGGCCTGGAAGCGCTGCTGCGCTGGGCCGACCCGCAAAAGGGTGAAGTGTTTCCCAACGAATTCATTTCGGTCGCCGAGGAACTGGGCCTCATCGTTCCTCTCGGCGAATGGGTGTTCCGCACCGCCTGCCAGCAGATCAAGGTCTGGGACGGCGAAGGCTACCGCGACCTGTCGGTGTCGGTGAACCTCTCGCCACGCCAGTTCGTTTCACGCAAACTGCTGCCGTCGATGAAGTCCGCCCTGATGGAGTCCGGCATCGACCCTTCGCGCATCGATCTCGAAATCACCGAGTCGATGGCGATGCGCAACCTGGACCAGTCGATCGAAATCCTCGGCGAACTGCGCCGACTGGGCTGCACTATTTCCATCGACGATTTCGGCGTCGGCTATTCCTCGCTGGGCCAGCTGAAACGCCTGCCGGCACAAACGCTCAAGATCGACCGCACCTTCATCTCGCAAGTGCCGGACGACGCCAACAGCTGCTCGATCACCGAGGCCATCATCGCCATGGGCAAGCGCCTGAAGCTTCGCATCATCGCCGAAGGCGTGGAGCAGGTGCCGCAGCTCGAATTCCTGCGCGCCAACGGCTGCGACGCCTTCCAGGGCTATCTGTTCGCCAAGCCTCTCACGACGGCCGAGACCACTGCACTCCTCAAGTCGCAGCGCGCCGCCGCAGCTTGATCCAGTCTCCGGAAATCAATTGAAAACGATGATTTCCCACCCGAGTAGGTAGGTTACAACCAGCCATTGCGGGTATAAATTAGCCGAAAAGCTGGTCTGATTCAGCTTGCGAAAGCAATTCTAGCCCAGCATATTCGCAACGCTCTACTGCTCCCATTCATCTGGTCGCAGCCGAAGGAGCAATTATGCACGTTCACTCTCCATCCACTCCCATCCACAGCTTGAGCGAATTCCTCACCCATATGGCTGCGATTACGCTTGGACTGTTGCTCGCATTGGGAATCGAACAAACCGCAAAGTATGTGCATGACCAAGGCAAAATTGCCGAGGCCCGCAAGGCCCTTGAAGAAGAAAGACAGGGAAATATTCTGACCATCGGAGTGGCAACAACAAACTTTCGCGATGCAGTAGCAAAGACTCAAAGGAATCTTGCCATTTTCCTGTGCATTCAATCAAACAAAAGCCGGGATTGCGATAAGGCACGCGACAAAATAAATTGGTATACCGCATCGTTTACGTTGGATGACGTCGCTTGGCAAACAGCACAACAGAGCTCCGTTACTTCTCTGATGCCGCAAGATGAAGTGCGAATACACGCGCGCCGTTACAAATGGCTGGAGCGAGTCTCAACAGATGCTGCCGATTGGTGGCGTGCGAGGAGAGACTCGCGAAGTTATGGTGTACTTGATTCCGATCCAACTCATTTCACGCCTACCCAACTCGAACAGCAAATCGAGTTAACCAAGAAAGACCTTGTACACATGTACCGATACGGCCTCAGCTTGGTCAACTTAGCGAAAAACTTTCCGGAGTTTCAGGGTCCCACCCGACAAGAAGTCTTGAGAATCGTGCATGAAGGCGAGAGCACAACTAAGCAATGAAACAGTAAAGTCGTATT
Source organism: uncultured Burkholderiales bacterium (assembly GCA_964498815.1). Classification (GTDB taxonomy): domain Bacteria; phylum Pseudomonadota; class Gammaproteobacteria; order Burkholderiales; family Usitatibacteraceae; genus UKL13-2. Next base: position 261 of record CAZCKI010000598.1, on the reverse strand, counting down.
GCCGGTATGCGCCGCGGCCTAGGGGGCGCCTCTCGAAAGACATGTGACACATGCACAGATCGCAGGTGACTAACCCGCCCGAGCCAGCGCCGGATTCTTCTTGAAGTAGCCGCGTATGCCATCGACGATGGCATCGGCCATCTTGTCGCGGTAAGCGTCGTCGCGCAGCTTCTTTTCCTCGTCCGGATTGGAAATGAAAGCGGTCTCGATCAGGATCGACGGGATGTCCGGCGCCTTCAGCACCGCGAAGCCGGCCTGCTC
>CAZCKI010000597.1:0-2076 GCA_964498815.1 uncultured Burkholderiales bacterium | reverse complement strand
CGGAACAGGGTGCGCGTGTCCTCGCCTTTCTGGATTACCCAGCCGAGCATGAACTGGTTGATGTGGGTGATCTCGTCGTAGCCGGCCGCTATCATTTCGTCGGCCGTCGAGAACGCCGGCACGTGGCCTGCCACGCGCATGCCGAGGCGGTGCGCTTCTTTCACCATGGCCGGCACGAAGGCCGGGTTCATGCTGTTGTAGATCTTGATCTGCCAATAGCCGCGCGCCGCGTACCAGCGCACCGCGGCGATCGCCTCTTCCTGCGTGCCGACGAGGATACCGTTATTGGCGCTGAACGGGCTCTTGCCTTCTATGAATCCGGAACGCACCACGTGCGGCCCGCCGATTTCGCCGGCGGCGATGCGTTGGATCACGGCGTCGAGTACGGCGTTGTCGTTGCCCATGTCGCGCACCGTGGTGATGCCGGCGATGAGGTTCAACATGGCGCCGTCCTGGCCGAAGTGGCCGTGCATTTCGTACAGGCCCGCCACCAGCGTGCCGCCGGCGCCGTCGATGGAGACTTCACCCGGCGTGGCGGGGCTGTCCGCCGGTTCCACCGCGGCGATTTCCTTGCCGCGCACCACCACCGCGACCGGCGCGGTGAGGGCGGAGGTGGCGGGGTCGAACACGCGCACGTTCTTGATTCGCACCGGGGCGGCGTAGTGATGGGCGACTTCTTTTTCGATGGCGACGAAGCGCTCGGTGGACCAGCCTGCCGCGAGGTTGCGCAGGCGTTCTTCTTCGCCTTCGAAGCCCTTGCGGATGACGATGAAGCTGGCGCTGACGACGGCGAACAGGTCGCCCTTGCCGTCGAGCAACAGGTTGGCGGGCGCCAGGTTGATGCCGCTTAAAGAGTAACGCGTGACTTGCAGCGAAGCCGCGTCGCCCTTCACATCGAGTACCGCGCCTTTTTCCAGGCGCAGCGTGCCGGCGGGAAGCGCTGCCATCGTCATGCCGGGCGCTTTCAGCAGCGCATGCGCGTAAATGCCGCTGGACCAGGGGCTGCCGCTTTGCGCGATGTAGAGGCCCGGTTGGGAAATCGCGGCGCTGCCCTTGCCGGTGGAGTCGGTCCACTCGGCCTTGCCGGCGGACTGCTGGAATTGTTCGTCCACCTTGCTGCCGAAGGTGGTCGAACCTTTGATGCTCCACGCGACCGGCAGGCCGGCCGCATTGCTGCGGATGGACTCAGTGAAGGTCGGCCCGCGCCCATTGTTCTTCACATCGTAATCGACCGTGGTGGTGTCTCCCTTGGACTCCACGGTGAGATGGCCGACGTTCTTGCCGCCGGTGATGATGGAGAAATTCGCGACCTGTGCACACGCCAGCACGGGAAACGCGAACAGGAAAGCAGAGACCAGGCGCAGAGATCGATTCATGGGGAGGCGTCCTCGCGGATTCGGAAGGGAGTGGTGAAGCCCGCAGGCATTATAGGGGGACGCGCCGGCTCGGCGGGTGAAGGCGGTCATTGCGGAGCGGGCAAAGACGTGCGTGGCGCGGAGTTTGCGCAGTGCAGGACTGGCTACGAAGGTGAAACACAAAAACTGTCATCCTGAGCGCAGCGAAGGATCCCATCTCTTCGAGCATTGCTGCAATTTGCCCGGATGAGATCCTTCGCTGCGTTCAGGATGACAGCAACTCTTTTTTGCTGGCCTTGCCGCTATGCGACCTGCGCCCGCTCCAGCATCGCGTGCAGCAGCACATTGCAGCCGGCTGTGATGTGCTCTGGCTTGGCGTCCTCGATCTCGTTGTGGCTGATGCCGTCCTTGCAGGGGATGAAGATCATCCCGGCCGGGGCGAGCCGTACCATGTACACGGCGTCGTGACCGGCGCCGGATACCGCCGGCATATTGGAGTAACCGAGTTTTTCGGCGGCCTTGGCCACCGCCTGCACGCAATCGTTGTGGAAGGGCTGCGCGGGATAGTTGGAGACCAGGTCGATGGTGATGGGCAGGCCGGATTCCTGGCTCGCTTTTTCCACGGCGGCGCGAATGTCCAGGTCCATCTTGCTCACCAATTCGTCGGAGGCGTTACGCAGATCGATGGAAAATTTGACGCGGCCGGGGATGACGTTGCGGC
>CAZCKI010000596.1:0-2083 GCA_964498815.1 uncultured Burkholderiales bacterium | reverse complement strand
CTGTGCATCGGCTGCGGCTACTGCTTCTACGCCTGTCCGTTCGGCGCGCCGCAGTTCCCGCAGGCGGGCGCCTTCGGCCTGCGCGGCAAGATGGACAAGTGCACGTTCTGCAACGGCGGCCCGGAAAAGGACAACTCGGCCGAGGAGTTCCAGAAATACGGCCGCAACCGGCTGGCCGAGGGCAAGCTTCCTGCCTGTGCGGAAATGTGCTCGACCAAGGCGCTGCTGGCCGGCGACGGCGACGTCATCAGTACGATCTACAAGCAGCGCGTGCAACGTCGCGGCAAAGGCGAAGAGGTATGGGGCTGGGCGATGGCCTACGGCCGTGGCGAAGCCAAGGCGGCGGGAGTGAAGGCATGAACAAGCTCACGACAGTTCTGATTGCCGGGGCGTTCACCGCCGGTCTTGGCGCATGCGGTGAAATCGATCAGCAGGCGAAGGTCGAAAAAGTCTACGCCGGCAAAAAAGACGAGCACGCCTACGACGGCGCCAAATTCGGCGGCGACAAGAAAAAATGGGAAACCGCGCTGGCCGAGCGCAGCAAGACGCAAAACGAATACCTGCGCACCGACCGCAAATAGACCGATACGAGGAGAGAGCCATGAAAGTTTTTCGTCTTTGTAGCGGCATTTGCGCGGGTCTTGCAGCGTGTTTGGTGACGATGGCGATCGCCCAGACGCCGGCGGCCAAGGCTGCGGCACCCGAGGCCAAGCCGGCGGTTGCCGCACCTGCCGACGCGAAAGCACCCCCCGCCTTGCCGGCCAAGAGCACCGCGGCTCCCGGCTGGAATGTGCCGCCGAAGTGGGACGACGTGCAATTGAAACCGCAGTACGCATCGATCCCCGGCCGCGAAACCAATGTGCTGGAGCAGGATAGTGGCCAGTGGTGGCGCACCGTTCGCAATGGCCCGGTAACCTTCTACGGCGGAGTGCTACTGCTGGTTGCGCCGGTATTCCTGCTGCTGTTCTATTTCGTCAAGGGGCCCTTCAAGCTGCACAGTCCGCTGAGCGGGAAATTGATGGAACGCTTCAACAGTCTCGAACGCACCGCGCACTGGACCATGGCGATCTCGTTCGTGGTGCTGGCGGTGAGCGGCATCATGATGCTGTTTGGCAAGTATTTCCTGATGCCGGTGCTGGGCGCCAGCCTGTTTGCGACGCTTACCACCGTCGGCAAAAACCTGCACAACTTTGTCGGGCCGCTGTTCATGTTTTCTCTGGTGGTGACCTTCGTGGTGTACCTGAAGGACAATTTCATGTCGGGCGCCGACTTTGCCTGGCTCGCCAAGTTCGGCGGCATGATGTCCGGCAACCACGTCCCGTCCGGGCGCTTCAACTGCGGTGAAAAACTCTGGTTCTGGCTGAGCATCGTAGTTTTCGGCATCATCATCAGCGTTTCCGGGCTGATCATGCTGTTCCCGAACTGGAACCTGACGAGGGAATTGATGGCCGAAGCCAATCTGTTCCACGCCATCGCCACCGTCTGCTTCATGGCAGTGACCTTGGGCCACATTTATATAGGCACCATCGGCACCGAAGGCGCCTACCAGGGCATGCGCGAGGGTGTCGTCGATGAGGCCTGGGCCAAGGAGCACCATTCGCTCTGGTACGAGGAAATGAAATCCGGCAAGCGCGCGGCACCCGCAGGCGCACAGCCTGCCACCGGCGACGATTGAGAGAGGACGCCATGAACGCAAAACAAATCGCTATCGTCATCCTGTTGGCGCTGGGTTCCGGCGCGGCATTCGCGAAAATTCCGCCGCCGCCGCCGGTCGATCCTGCCGTCGCCGCTGCCAAGGCCGAGAAGGACAAGGCCGTTGCCGAAAAGGGCAAGGCTCTGCAAGCCGCGGCCGAAGAACGGGCAGTCAAGAATTTCCAGGGCAATATGAGGAAAGCCGGCAAACCGATTCCCAAGGCCACGCCGATCCTGGTGGCCGCGCCCGCCGCCGCTCCCGGCAAGGCGCCACCGGTCGCAGCAGCGGCCAAGGCGCCACCCGAAAAAGCCAAGAAATAAGCCCGCCGACAGCCCACCTAGCGTGGGCTGTTTGCTCTGCGGCGCTACGCATCCGGAATGCATCATCGCG
>CAZCKI010000595.1:0-2084 GCA_964498815.1 uncultured Burkholderiales bacterium | reverse complement strand
GAAGGCCAGCCACTTGGCGCACTGGATGACGCCGTCGAAGCGGTCGCCGTGCAGGATCAGCAGGCGCTTGCCGTCCGCCGTGATGTGCACCGCTTCGTCTTCGATGGCGATGCCGCCGAAGGCCATGCCGATGAACTGCCGTGCGACTTCGTCGTGGTTGCCGGCGATGTAGGTGACGAAAGTGCCCTTGCGCGCCTTGCGCAGCACTTTTTGCACGACGTCGTTGTGCGCCTGGTCCCAGTGCCAGCGGCGCTTCAGTTGCCAGCCATCGATAATGTCGCCCACCAGAAAGAGGTGGTCGGATTCGGTGTGGCGCAGAAAATCGAGCAGGTGCCCGGTCTGGCAACCGGGCGTGCCGAGATGGATGTCGGAAATCCAGATGGTCCGATAGCGGGTGATCGGTACCTTGAGGGTGTTGCGTCCGTCAGCCTGGTCGGCCACACCATCGAACACGGTCTGCTCCCGGTCTTGTCATGGCGACAAGATAGGCAGCCTGGGAGTCTGCAGTGTGACGGTTAGGTGAAGATTCGGTGACAGGCCGGGCAATCGCGAAACGTCGCTACGGCGCCGGCACCGCAGGGGGCGACGCTGTCACCTTTTTTCCAAGCCACAGCGTGCCGTCAAATTTCGGGAACCATTCCATGGTCCATGCGCCATCGATACGAATCGACGGCTGGTCGCCGTAGTGGTTGAACCCTCCGGCCTGCTTTGTGCCGCAGTCCATTCCGCCTTCCTTTTTTTGGTGGCACTGCCACGCGGTGCCGCTCTCATAGTCGGCCTTGAAGCTGGCAACCGCGTGTCTTTGCTTGAGCAGAAAAGCCATGGATCGCCAATCGGGATCGTGAGCAAATTTTTCCTGCTTGGACGCGTGATGATCTCCGCTGAGGAGAATGAAGGTCTTGCCGGGCGCGCGGGCGATGGCGCGCCCGATGTTTTCGACCATGGCTTCGTCCCGGGTCGGCATGACTTTGCCGGGACCGTCCTTGCTCGGCGAACCGGGTTGGGACAAATGATCAAAGGCCAGCACCTCGATCGGCAGGCCGGCCTGTTTCAGGTCGCGCATGCGGAAAATCAGCGCGGCCATCGCCACACTGCCCCGACCATCCTTGCCGCGCCAGTGTCGGCCCGAAAGCATGGCCGCCTGATCTTGCGGTGCACCCGGCGACCGGAGATAGGAGTCAATGGCGACCTGCTCGACATCGGGTATCTCCAGACCGACTACCACAGCCTTGTGCGCGGTCAAAAAACTGCAGGCAAGGTCACCGATCGCTTGGGGAACTTCGCTGGTACCGTGCGACTCACCGATCGAAAGCAAGGTAAGCGACAATACGTCGGCAGGGAGCACATAGGACGAAACGCATACCGGCGCCTTTTCAATCGGCTGGATGGCGCCGCAGCCCGCCAAAACGGTGCATGCCGCGCCGAGCATGACCGCAAATTTCGTTGGTTTCATTGCCATCCCTCGTCATTCGACAATCGCATGTAGAAGCACATTTCCGCATTGCCACGTCGCACGGTCACGCCTGCATACCGCTCACGCGAGTAGCCTGCGCATGACTTCGCGGTACGCGCGCGCTACCCGCTCTTCCTCCGCGTGGCAGCCCTGTCGCACCACCCAATGGCCGCCGACCATGACGTCGCGCACCGGCTGTCGCACCGGGCCGAACACGGCGGCATCGAGCAGCGCGTCGTCGCGCCGTTCGCAGAGGCTGGCCTCATCGGTATCGAGCACCACCAGATCGGCGAGTTTGCCGGCCTCGATGGCGCCGATCGGTTGCCCCAGTGCCTGCGCGCCGCCGGCCAGTGCCTGCCGGTAGAGCCCGCCGCCAATAGATTGACAGTTGGGCGTGTTGAGGATGTTGCGGCGCTCGTTTTTCAGGCGTTGCGCGTATTCGATCAGTTTCAATTCCTCAAACGGGCCGTTGCCGACGTGACTGTCGCCGCCGATGCCCCAGCAGCCGCGCTGCAAAAAATAATCGGGCGCGCCGAAAATGCCGTCGCCGAGATTGGCCTCGGTACTCGGGCAAAGTCCCGCCACCGCCTCCGACTGCGCCAGACGGAAGGTCTCGTCGTCGTCGAGATGT
>CAZCKI010000594.1:0-2087 GCA_964498815.1 uncultured Burkholderiales bacterium | reverse complement strand
CGCAGTTTCACCACCAGCGCGCGGCGAATCTTGGTGAGATCGATGGCGTCGTTCAGCATGGACCGAAGATAGCAGAATTCCCGCGTGCGGAGTATGACGCATGCGGGAAAGCCGGGCCGTTGCCGCTCAGAACGCCGCTCCGCGCAGATTGAGGAATATCGAACGGCCTAGCGGGTTGTAGCCCTGCACCAGCTGATAGTGCCGATCGGCCAGGTTGGTGGCGATCAATTCGATGCGCCAGATCTTGTCGATACGATAGCGCAGGTTGGCGTTCCACAACACGTAGCCGCTCATGCGCGTTAGCGGCGACTGGTCGGCGGAGTCGTAGCGCGCGCCGTTGGCGACCAGCCCGGTCGACACGAACCAGTTGCCGAGCGGTTTCGACAGCAGGATCGAGCCGAACTGCTTGGCGCGCGACTGCAATACCTTGCCGGTATCGCGATTTTCCGGTTGCTGGGCGGTGATGCTGGCGCGTGCGTTGACCCCCCATAGCGTGGTGTCGCCGCTCACTTCCCAGCCGCGAATGCGCGCATTGGCCACGTTTTGCGGCTTCAGGGTCGCAAAGTCGAAGACGACCAGGTCGCGAATGGTGTTCTCAAAAATCGCCAGATCGAAATGGTAATCGGCCTTGCTGATGCGCCAGCCGTATTCGTACGAAATGGATTTCTCCAGCTTGAGTGCGGGATTGGAAAAGCCCGGGTAGTACAAATCGTTGAAGCTCGGCGCACGAAACGCCTTGCCGGTGGCGATGTAGACCAGTTCGTCCTTGCTGACTTGCCAGCCGTAAGAGGCGCCGCCGGAAATATTGCGGCCGAATTGTTCCTCGCTGTCGCGGCGGATATTGCCGGCAAAGCGGGTATCGCCCAGCGACTCCGAGACGCCGGCGAACAGCGAGTTGGTGGTGCGCCGCCGACGGTCGTAGTCGGTGCTGCCGGACACGGTCTCCTCGCGGCGCTCCACGCCTGCCAGCCATTTGCCGACCGGCGACGCGAATTCGTTTTGCCAGGAGACCTGGTTTTGCGTGGTCTTGAACGAACCGGGAAACTGCGCATCGATGCGGCTGTCGTCGATGGTGCGGCCGATCAGCAGCTTCGATTTCCACCACGGCATAAAGTGGTTTTCGCTGCCGAAATTGACGCCGGTGAGCGTCTGCGTGTTGAGCGCGTTGTCGCCGGGGCCGTCGTCGAAATGGGTTTTCCCCTTCGATTGCCAGACGCTGAAGCTGAGTGTCTCCTGCTGCCACAGCGTGTGCGATAGCTTCAGCACCACGTTGGTGTTGCTGTACGGATCGCGGTCCGGGTTATAGGCGAAGGAACCCGCCGCCGGATTGGTGGCCGATGGCGCATTCACTTCGCTGTGGCCTGCGTTGAAGGTGAGCGCGGTCTTGCCGTCCACGGCGGTAAAACCGGCATTGAGGGTGCGTTGCCCGTGCGAGCCGACGCCCACGTCCCCGGTCAGGCGCGGCACTTTGCTGTCGCGGGTAAAAATCTGCACCACGCCGCCGATCGCGTCCGATCCGTACAGGCCGGACAGGGGGCCCTTGATGATTTCGATGCGTTCGATCAAATCCAGCGCCAGGTTCTCGAAGGCGGTGCTGCCGCTGGTGGACGAGGACACGCGCTGTCCATCGACCAGCACCAGGGTGTGGCCGGCATTGGCGCCGCGGATGAAAACGCCGGCCGGTTGCCCGGGACCGCCCAGCGGGCGGATTTCCACGCCGGCACTGCGTTGCAACAGTTCGACGAGCGTAGCCGCACCGGCGTTGGCAATCTCGGTGCGGGAAATGATGGTGGTCTGCGCCATCACTTCGTCGACCGGCTGCTCGATGCGGTTGGCGGTCACGACGATGCGTTCGATGCGCGTGTCCAGCTTCAATTCCGTCGCAAGGCAGGACGATACGGCCAGCGCCATCGGCGCCAGCAAGGGCAGGGCCAGCAAACTGCGGTGATTGGTAGTCATGGTGTTTTTCGATTTCGGCGAGCGTCCCCGCAAGCCTGGTGGGAGGGATGTACCACTAGGACCTGTTCACAACAAAATCATGTGCGCGGCGGGGTGTGGAAGGGTGCAGGGCAAGGCGCGGACACCGC
>CAZCKI010000593.1:0-2088 GCA_964498815.1 uncultured Burkholderiales bacterium | reverse complement strand
GACGATGCCGTGCTTGGTGCGGGTGCGCGAGGGACCGCCCAGCGTGGTGTTGTCCTGGGTGCCGCCGTAGACGTTGTAAAACGGTTTCGATTCGTCCACCGCCACGCGATAGAACTGCGTCACCGGCAGGTTGGATTTGAATTGCCAGCTCATCGCACGGTCCCACGACTCGTACACGCCGCCGTCGTTGCCGTTCAGCAAATGATCGGTGTTGGCAGGATCGATCCACAGCGCATGGTTGTCGACGTGCTTGTACTTTTCGCCGAGGCGCTTCCAGGTCTTGCCGCCGTCATCGGTCACCTGGTTGAACACATCCATCGAATAAACGCGATCGACATTATTCGGATCGGGAAACAACTCCTGGTAGTACATCGGTCCGCCCGGCACGTATTCGCCGACGCGCTTCCAGCTTTCGCCGCGGTCGGTCGATTTATAGGTGCCGCGATCCTTGGTCTCGGTGGCCTCGATCAGCGCGTACACCACATCCGGATTGGCGGGCGACACCGCCAAACCGATACGGCCGAGATCCGCTTTCGGAATGCCCGTTTCCAGTTTGCGCCAGCTGGCGCCCGCGTCGGTCGATTTCCAGAGCGCACCCTCCGGTCCGCCGTACACGGTGCCCCACACATGACGACGCCGCTGCCAGGAGGTCGCGTACAGCACGCGGCTGTCGCGCGGGTCCATCCACAGGTCGGATGCGCCGGTGTCTTCGGAAATGGTCAGCGAGCGCGTCCAGGTCTTGCCGCCGTCGCTGGTTTTGTACACGCCGCGATCGCCACCCGATGACCACAGCGGGCCTTGCGCGGCGACGTAGACGATGTCGGTGTTCTTCGGGTCGATGACGATCTTGCCGATGTGCTCGGAGGCCTTCAGCCCCAGGTTCTTCCAGGTCTTGCCGCCGTCCATCGACTTGTACACGCCGTCGCCGTAGCCGACGCTGCGCTGGCCGTTGTTTTCTCCCGTGCCCACCCACACCACGTTGGCGTTCTTCGGGTCGAGCACCACGGTGCCGATCGAATACGAACCCTGCTCGTCGAATACCGGCGTCCAGGTGGTGCCGGCGTTGATGGTTTTCCACACGCCGCCCGAAGCCACCGCTACGAACCAGTTGCTGGTGTGCGCCGGATCGACGGCGATATCGATGATGCGGCCGGAGGTGACCGCCGGACCGATCTCGCGCAGCTTGATGCCCTTGAAGTTTGCCGCCGAGAACGGCGACTTGGGCTTTGCGGCATCGACGTCTTTGTCTTCGGCGAAGGCCGGGATCGACAGGGCAAGCAGGAGGGAAGCGAAAGCGAGGAAGGATTTCATGTGGCGTTCCTGGAAAAAAGTTTGGAATGCGACCGGGTACGAAACGTCGGCGACAGTCGAAGGCGCCGAGAAAGGCGAAGTATAGACGGAAGCATTCGGCGTAGTGAGGCACGGCAGGAATGCATGGACGCCCCCATCCCAACCTTCCCCCGCGATCGCGGAGGAAGGAGTCAGCCGGCGAAACTCTCACGGGACCCCGCCGTAGTCGTCAAGCCTGCAAGCGGGCTCCTTCCCTCGGCAGCGGGGGAAGGTTGGGATGGGGGCGTCGCAGCCTGGCACAGGCGTCGCCTGGCCTGACATTCGCCAACCAGTTGGGAAGCGAGGGAATCATTCGCCGCCCTGGCGCGTTTGCCAAGGTCGGAAATCGGCTAAACGCTATACTGGCGACGGCCAATCACAGGAGCAGACTCATGGATCGCAGGGACTTTATTCGCATCGGCATGGCGGGCGGCGCGGTGGCCGCGGCAACGGGGGGAGAAGCCTTGGCAGCAACAAGCGCGGCAACGGTGGGCGGTGGCGGCAAGAGGGGCGGCTTTAGCGTGGTCGAGGCCAGTGTGGACGACCTGCAGGCGGCCATGACTTCGGGCAAGCAAAGCTCGGTCTCGATCTGCAAAGCCTACCTCGCACGCATCAAGTCCATCGACAAATCCGGTCCGCGCATCAATTCCATCATCGAGTTGAATCCCGACGCGCTCAGTATCGCCGCTGCACTCGACAAGGAGCGCAAGGCCAAGGGGCCGCGCAGCCCGCTGCACGGCATCCCCGTGGTCATCAAAG
>CAZCKI010000592.1:0-2096 GCA_964498815.1 uncultured Burkholderiales bacterium | reverse complement strand
TGTCGTCGGTGCGGTCGATGGCGAGCGTGTACTGGATCAGGTCGTTGGTGCCGATGGAGAGGAAGTCGAGCTTCTTCAAAAACATCGGCAGGGCTATGGCTGCGGCCGGGATCTCGATCATGCCGCCGACTAGAATGTGCTCGTTGAACTTACGCCCCTCGCTCTTCAATTGTTCCTTGGCGATGTCGAGGGCTAGCAGGGTCTGGCGGATCTCGTTCAACGACACCAGCATCGGGATCAGGATGCGCACATTACCGTAATGCGAGGCGCGCAGGATCGCGCGCAACTGGCAGTTGAAAAGTTGCGGCTCCGACAGGCAGTAGCGGATCGCGCGCAGGCCCAGCGCCGAATGCGCGGCCGCGGGACCGTCGGTGTCCAGGGTCTTGTCGGCACCGATGTCGAGGGTGCGGATCACCACCGGCATGCCGTTCATGCCCTTGGCGACCGCGCGATAGGCTTCGAACTGCTCTTCTTCGCTCGGCGTGTCCTTGCGGTTCATGAACAGGAATTCGCTGCGGTAGAGGCCGATGCCGGTCGCGCCCGCCTGGTGGACGGCGTCGAGGTCGCTGGGCATCTCGATATTGGCGTGCAGCTCGATGTGGGTGCCGTCCAGCGTTTCGGCGGTCGCGGTATTGAGCCGCGAAAGCTTTTGGCGTTCGAGTTTCCACTGGCTTTGCTTCAGGCGGTATTCGGCCAGCACGGTTTCGTCGGGCTCGGCGATCACCACACCCTGGGTGCCATCGACGATGATCAGTTCGTCCTCGCGCAAGAGTTCGCGCGAGGTGTGCAGCGCAACGATGGCCGGGATGTTGAGGCTGCGGGCGAGAATGGCGGTGTGCGAAGTCGAGCCGCCGAGGTCGGTGACGAAGGCCGCCACTTGATGATCCTTGAACAGGATCACATCGGCCGGCGAGAGATCGTGCGCGACCAGGATCGTATCCTCGGCGCGCTCGCGCAGTTTCTCCGGCACTACACCGCCTTGACCGGTCATGGCAGCGACCAGCCGTTCGGCGACCTGGCGCACATCGGTCTTGCGCTCGCGCAGGTACTCGTCCTGCACGTCGACAAATTGCGCGAGCAGTTCGTCGAGCTGTTTTTTCAGCGCCCACTCGGCGTTGCAGGCCTCGCGCTCGATGATTTCGCGCGGCGTCACGGCGAAGGATTCGTCGTCGAGGATCATGCGGTGCACGGTGAGGAACGCCGCCATGTCGCCGCCGGCTTCGCCGCCGTGGCTGGCTTTCACTTCTTTTTCCAGCTGGTCGAGCTCGGTGCGCACCTGCTTCACGGCCTTGTCGAAGCGCTTGATTTCGCGCGCCACAAACTCGGCGGGAATCGAGTAGTGATCGACTTCGAGCGAGGCCGACATCACCAGATGGGCATGGCCGATGGCGATGCCGCCGGAGACGCCGAGACCGTGCAGGGTGAAGGCCATGGCTATTCGCCCTCGCCGAATTTGTCCGCGATCAGCGCCAGCAACGCGTCCATCGCCTCGCCTTCGTCGGCGCCGTCGGTCTCCAGCGCCACTCTGGAGCCCTTGCCGGCGGCCAGCATCATGACGCCCATGATCGATTTGGCGTTGACGCGCCGCGCCGCCTTGGCGATGAACACCTGGCAGGCGTACTGCGCGGCCAACTGGGTAAGCTTGGCCGAGGCGCGGGCGTGCAGGCCCAACTTGTTGACGATTTCGGTTTCGCGCTGGATCACGGGCAGTTCCCGCCCTGCGGCATGCGGACTACCCCTTCCTGCACACCGGTCATTACCTTCTCCACCAGCACGCCCAACGGCAACTCACGATAAGTCAGCGCCTTGATCAGCATCGGCAGATTGATGCCGGCAACCCCTTCGACGCGGTCCGGCTCCAGGAGCTTGCAGGCGATGTTGGAAGGGGTCGCGCCGTAGATATCGGTCATCACCAGTACGCCCTGTCCTTGGTCGAGGAAGCGCACCAGATCGCGGCCCTGCGGCAGGATCGCATCGGGGTCGTCGTGCATGGTCACGCCGAGCTGGCGCAGGTACAAGGGGCGCTTGCCCATCACGTGGGACGCGCAGTGAATCAGGCTTTCGCCCAGGGTGCCGTGGGCGACGATCAGGAGGCC
>CAZCKI010000591.1:0-2098 GCA_964498815.1 uncultured Burkholderiales bacterium | reverse complement strand
CAACCAAACCGCGGTGTCCGCGCCTTGCCCTGCACCCTTCCACACCCCGCCGCGCTCACAATTTGATTGTAAACAGACCCCACGCATGAAAATCCCCAAGCGCCTGCAACCCCTGCTGGATGACGGCCTGATCAGCAGCGTGGTGCGCCAGTTGATGAGCGGCAAAGAGGCGATGGTGTTCGTGGTGCGCTGCGGAGAAGACCAGCCCGCGCGTTGCGCCAAGGTCTACAAAGAAGCCAATAAGCGTGCCTTCCGTCAGGCGGTCGATTACACCGAAAACCGCAAGACCAAGAATTCACGGCAGGCGCGCGCCATCGCCAAGGGTACGCGCTTCGGCCGCCAGTCTCAGGAAGCCGCTTGGCAGAGCGCCGAGGTCGATGCGCTCTACCGCCTCGCCGCCGTCGGCGTGCGAGTACCCAAGCCCTACAATTTTCACGAGGGTGTGCTGCTGATGGAACTGGTGACCGATGCCGAAGGTCACGCTGCACCGCGCCTCAACGATATCGAGTTCAGCGAGGAGCTTGCGCTGGTCACGCACCGGAGATTGATCGGCGAAGTGGTGCGCATGCTGGCAGCCGGCATCATCCACGGCGATCTTTCCGAATTCAATATCCTGATGGGTGCCGACGGCCCGGTCATCATCGACCTGCCGCAGGCGGTCGACGCCGCAGGCAACAACCACGCCGAGGCGATGCTGGAACGCGATGTCGGCAACCTGCGCAACTACTTCGGCCGCTTCGCCCCGGCGTTGATGATGACTACCTACGCGCAGGAAATCTGGGCCCATTTCAGCGCGGGCACCTTGCAGCCGGACACCGTTTTGACCGGAAATTTCCGGCGCGCGCATCGGCGGGTGGACATGGCCGACATGCTGCGGGAAATCGAGGACGTGCGCCTCGAAGAAGCGGCACGCCTGGCGCGCATGGCGGATGGCGACTGACGATCGACTGTCCGGAACGATTTTCCGGATCGGTGTAGAGTAGCCGGGCCTTCCGACCCGCGCTGGCGGCTACCATGCTCCGGCGCGGTCGAGTGCTTGCCCCACCATAACCCTGGGAGAAAACAATGAGTGCAATCGTTTCGCTCTGGATGCCGATTCTGGCAACCGCCGTCTTGATCTTTATCGCCAGCAGCCTCATTCACATGGTGTTCAAGTGGCACAACGCAGACTACAAAAAGCTCGCCAATGAAGACGATGTACGTGCCGTAATTCGTGCCGGTTCCGCGGCGCCTGGCCAATATGTCATTCCGCATTGCACCGACATGAAGGATATGGGCGGCGACGACACGAAGAAGAAGTTCGTCGAAGGTCCCGTTGCATTCATGACCGTGCGAAAAAGCGGCGTGCCGGAAATGGGTCCTTGCCTGACGCAGTGGTTCCTGTTCTGCCTGTTGGTTGCAGCGGTTGCCGGCTGCGTGGCGGCAGGGGCGGTAGGTTTCGGCGCCAATGGCCACCAAGCCGGGCACGTGGTCGGCATGATGAGTCTGCTCGCCTATGGCGGGGGTAGCCTGCAAATGGGAATCTGGTTCGGCAAGCCATGGGGCAGCGTCGCCAAGGATCTGCTCGATAGTCTTATTTACGCGGTGATCAGCGCACTGGTCTTCATGTGGCTGTGGCCGGCAAGCTGACGGCTGGTCGTCAAGCGGCCAGTGTGCAAGGCGGTGGCCGCACGGATCGCTGAAAAATTGGCCCAATCTTGCGAGATTGGGCCAATTCTTTTCAGGCTTGTATCGCAAATACAACAGGGTAAATTCGCCCCAAAATGGACATTTTCGCTAGGAATCCCCGTATTTCGCGGCTATTTTGGTGAATTCGGGGGTTTTCTTGACGAAATATTGGCCAATTGTGGCCAATGTGGCCGAAAAATTCTTCTAAAACCCGGGACTTTTTGTGGGTTTAGGAACATTTTATGAAATCGTGTTTGCGCTGCGTTACAATTTGACATAGACAGAAATAATCTCATCGTCAGCGATTGTGCAGTACACAATTCTTGGCGATTTTTTTATGTTTTCTGCCATATTCGTCACGATTTGCAATGGAGAGGAACTTACATGTTTAACCAAAGAAAGCTGGCCGGGGCGCTGATCGCGACCTGCC
>CAZCKI010000590.1:0-2100 GCA_964498815.1 uncultured Burkholderiales bacterium | reverse complement strand
CGGTCACTGACCGGTCCCGGGTTCGCCCGTACAATATCGTCCTTTCCTACCGTCCACCGGCCGCCTTGCGGCCGTTTCCATGACTATCACCATGCACATTACCCAAGACACCGTCGTCACTCTCGCCTTTGAAGTCTCCGACAGCGACGGCAACCCGCTCGACAAACCCGGCGCCAGGATGACCTACCTGCACGGCGGCTACGACGGCATTTTCCCGCTGGTCGAAGCCGGCCTCGCCGGCAAGGCAGTCGGCGACGACCTCTCGCTCTCGCTGGACCCGAAGGACGCCTTCGGCGAATACGACGAGAACCTGATCCGCATCGAGCCGAAAAGCGTGTTCCCCGCCAATATCGCGGTCGGCATGCAGTTCGAAGGGCTGCCGCCCGGCGAAGACGACGACCGCTGGGTGGTCTACACCGTCACCGACATCGCCGAGGACCAGGTGGTGATCGACGGCAACCACCCGCTGGCGGGCGAGCGGCTGATTTTCAAGTGCACGGTGAGCGAAGTGCGCGCGGCGACCGCCGATGAAATCACCCATCGGCATGCGCATGGGGAGGGTGGGCATCATCATTGAGGATCAGGAGATCAATGAGTCCGGTGTGATTACGGCTCAGCTGGCCAAAATGGCAGGGGCAGGTCTTTCGTTATCATGTGGTTTTGAAAGGCTTGGCTCCGAATTTTCCCGGCCACTCAGCGGCTAAAAATGTGGAAACGCCACCAATCGATAGGTATTCGAGGCAAAGCTTGATTCCAAGCGCAATCAATTTGTTTATATGGGGTTATCAACCACATTACAGGATCATGCTGCAACGTCACGCGGACGAGATGTTCATGACGATGGGCGTCAACATATCAACTAAGGTCCTGTTAGTGGGCGCACGTGTACCACAGAATTCTGACGATCATCCAGTGTGTGTTGAGCCGGAGCATGGAGAATGGTCACTAGCACTATTCGATGGCCTTCTAGAAAAGGTGGAGGCAACAGTCCGAGGCCATCACCTGCAACATGTCTTTTATGGCGACGAGCCAAGTATGCGCGAAAAGCCAGAAGTCATTCGCCGAGATTCCGTCACTCAGACGGTAAAACAGTGCCTTGAGCCCTTTGATGTTGAGAATGAGGTGCGATCATTCTGCGGCGACTCGACGATTGTGGGCAACTACTACGTTGTGCCCGTAGTCCAGGTTCCTGAGCAAGTCTTTAGGAAATTCCCACCACTTGTATTTAAAACACCAGCTAGGCCGCACACCTATCGCGGTGAAACAAGTTTCATCGAAGCAGCGCTTAAGACATTTCTTGTCGATGCAAAAGAAGAACTTCGGCGTCCAGATCCCGGAAAGTCCCTGATGGGACGTATGCGTCGAGCCGAGGAAATTCTTCGCTTGGCTGCGACTAGTTTTATGCAAACACCTGGAATCTTGGTTGACAAGCACTACACATATACCGATCTATTCGAACGGTTTAATCTAATCTCCTCGCTGATGTATGAGGGGAATGAAGGAACAGGCAAACTTCTGCTCTGTGACCCGAAAAGTGCAGCAGTAAAATTTGTCCTTCAATTTAGCGAAGCGGTCCCCTTTCGCGAACCGCGGTGGGCACGGAAGATTTTGCAAATGGCGACCAGCGACATTGCGCTCGTCGCGGACGCCGGTTGCATTTTCGGCCTCGGCCGACTTGATCCCGATTACGACACCACAGACGCAGACGTGTTCACAGTCAACTTCCTCAATCATTATCATTGGGAGTTGCGGTGTGGTAGCCAGGTACTGTTGACAAGTCGCTACGGCGAGCCGAAATTGCCAAAGGAGATTATTGGCCACGATTTATTCGTAGCGAACTGTGCGCGTCTATTTCAAGAGTCGTCAGAGAGCGACCGTGAATTGCTATGGTCACTTGTCAATACGGCCATACGCCAAAAGCACGGTAGCATGATTGTTATTGCGGCTGATGCCGCCAAGGAGGCGGACCGTCTAGCAAGGCAGGGAACGCGCGTCGAGCCGACGTTAATGAATGGGGAGTTGCTAGAACGGGTATGTGGCATCGATGGAACTATTCTCCTTGACCCTCACGGCGTATGTCACGCGATTGGTGTAATCCTA
>CAZCKI010000589.1:0-2102 GCA_964498815.1 uncultured Burkholderiales bacterium | reverse complement strand
GCCTCTGAACCGTCGGACCGACCCACAAAACAACGAGGAATCATCATGCACCGTCAACGCAAAATCCTGCTTTGCAAATTGTCCGCCGTCGGCGCACTCGGCCTTGCCGCCGGCCTGAGCCAGAATTTGTGGGCGCAAGCAGCGCCCGCGCAAAAAGTGGACAAGATCGAAGTGACCGGCTCGAATATCAAACGCGTGGACGCAGAGGGGCCGTCGCCCGTACAAGTCATCACCCGCGAAGAAATCGAGCGTAGCGGGCAGACCACCGTGGGTGAGGTGATGCGCAACCTGCCGATCAACGGCGCGGGTTCGTTCGACGACACTTTTACCGGCAGCTTCGCGCGCGGCTCCGCGGGTGTGTCGCTGCGCGGCCTCGGCCAGCGCGCCACCCTCACGCTGATCAACGGCCGCCGCATGGCCAACAATCCATTCGCGCAAAACCTGCAGGACGCCTTTGTCGACCTCAACAGTATCCCGCTGGCCGCCATCGAACGTATCGAAGTGTTGAAAGACGGCGCCTCAGCCATTTACGGCTCCGACGCGATCGCAGGTGTCGTCAATATCATCCTGCGCAAGGATTTCACCGGCCAGGAATTCAGCATGGGCTACGGACAAACCAGCCATAGCGACGGCGCCGAAAAGCGCGCCAGTATCGCCGGCGGCTGGGGCAGCATCGCGCAGGACAAATACAATATCGTCGGCGTCCTCGATTACTTCGACCGCGACACCATCTGGGCGCGCGACCGGGACTTCAGCCGCACCGCCGACCAGAGCCGCTTCCAGGGCGGCACCGATCTGCGCAGCACGCTCTCCAACCCCGGCAACTACGCGCGCGTGGCGGGCTTCCCGGCGCCGTTCGGACCGACCCGCATTCCGTTTTCGACCTGCCCCACCAATCGCCTCGCTTCCATCAACGGCGTTACCCAGTGCGTGGACGATACCAGCGTGTTTCCCAGCCTGATACCACAGACCCGGCGCCTGGGACTGATCGCGCGCCTCACCTACGATATCGGTAGCGACTTGTCCGCGTTCTTCGAAGTCGGGCTCAATGAAACCAAGACCTTCACGCAACTCACGCCCTTCGCCACCCCGGCCAACCAGATCGGCCCGGGAGTCGCACGCCAGATCAATGCGCGCCTGCCGGTAGGCAATCCCAATAATCCGTACAGCGTGCCGGTCGACGTACGCTATCGTTTCGACGACGTGGGCCCGCGCAAGGTGTACAACGTCACCGATGCGCAGCGCTACATTGCCGGCCTGAAGGGCACCTTGGGCACCTGGGACTGGGAATCGGGTCTCCTCTACGCCAACAGCCACTCCACGCAAGACGACAAAAACGGCATCAAGGTCTCCGGGCTGCTGGCGGTGATTGCCGACGGCTCCTATAACTTCCTGAATCCGTCCGCCAACAGCGCGGCGACTTATAACCGCCTGAAGGCGGAGTATCAGCGGCGCGGCGATTCGACCATCAAGCAGTGGGATGCCAAGGCGAGCACCGAGCTGATGCAACTGCCGGCCGGCGCGCTGTCGCTGGCGGTGGGACTGGAAACCCGCAAGGAATCGCTGGACGACAATGCCGATGATGTATTGATCCAGGGCGATGTGCTGAGCCGCGGCAGCAGTCGCGCGCACGGCGATCGTACGCTGACCTCCGCCTACGCCGAATTCGGGATACCGGTGCTCAAGTCGCTCGAACTGCAATTGGCCGGACGCACCGACCACTACGGCGATTTCGGCTCGTCGTCCACCCCCAAGATCGCGTTCCGCTGGTCGCCGACCAAGGAGCTGTTGATCCGCGGCGGTTACGGTCGCGGCTTCCGTGCGCCCAACCTGGTCGAAGCCGGCGATTCCGCCGCATTCGCCTTCAATACGGTGGTCGATACGCGCCGCTGCGCGATCAACGTAGCGTACTGCCCGGCAGGCGGGGTGCCCGCCATCATCTCGGCGGGCAAAGGCCTGGTGCCGGAAAAATCGACCAGCCGCTCCCTGGGCTTCGTCTGGGACATCGGCAAGGAGACCAGTATCGCGGTGGACGCGTTCGACATTTCGCAAAAGAACATCATCAATACCGAAGGCGCGCAGGCCATTCTCAATCTCGAAGC
>CAZCKI010000588.1:0-2108 GCA_964498815.1 uncultured Burkholderiales bacterium | reverse complement strand
GGTGATGCTGATGGTGTCCCGCGAACCGTCCAAGCTGGGTGTCTGGGTGGTGGCGATGAGCGCCGCGATGCTGGTCACTGCGCTACTGCTGGCGCTGGGCGAACGTATTGAAAAGCTGCTGGGCATGCGTGCCATGGAAGCGATTGAACGCCTGATGGGGCTGATCCTCACGGCGATCGCCATCGAAATGCTGTTGGGCGGGATCAGGCACTTTCTGCAGCAATTGCCGCAAGTGACATCGCAGTAACTTACCGGGCAATCCCATGAAAAAAGATTTTTACGACACCCTCGAAATCGCCGATAACGCGCCCACGGAGATGGTCGCGCGAGCCTTCCGGGTGAAATGCGGCGCCCTCGACGCCGACGAGAAATTGTCCGAATCGGACAAGCAAGCCAGGCTGGCGGTATTGCAGGACGCGCACGACACACTTTCCGACCCGACGCGACGTTCGACGTACGACGAGATGTTATCGCAACGCGCCGGTGCGGCCGGCAAGATAGGGAGAACCATTCTCGGCGCCCTTGTCGTCGTGGCGGTGGCAGCCGGTATTGCCGTATTCCTTGCGAACGAGAATCGCAAGCGCGAGGAAGCCCAGGCGGAGAACGATCGCGCCGCCCAGGAAGAGGCCCAGCAACAAAGGAAAGCCGCCGAGGCTGCCGAGAAGAGGCGCGTTGCCTTGGAGCAGGACCGCGCCGACCGCGCGCGCGCGGAGCAAGAGCGGTTGGAGAATGAGCGCGCAGAGCACGAAAAATTGCTCGCAACGCGTAAATTCGTAGTGGACAATTCGGCAGAACGGGAAGCGCGGGAAGCGCAGGAGCGAAACCAGGAAGAGGCGAATAAACGCCGGGCCGCGGCCGAGCTGGAGCGACAAAAGCGATACCTTCGTGAACGCGGCGTACGATAGCCGGGACTTGCCGATTGCCGCAGCCGGCCATCGGCGATGAGCAAAGCTTTCACCAAGGAATCCGATGCACCGGAAGATGACGGTGAGGAAGAGTCCGCGACCCCGCTGCCCGCCGGCACCAGGAACTACATCACGCCCGGCGGCCACGCACGGCTGAAGGCAGAACTACTCTATTTGCTGGACAAGGAGCGCCCCTCGGTGACGGCGGCGGTTTCCTGGGCCGCCAAGAATGGCGACCGCAGTGAAAATGCCGACTACCAATATGGCAAGAAACGATTGCGCGAAATCGACAAACGCATCCGATTCCTCAGCAAGCGCCTGGACAACGCCGAGGTGGTCGACCCTGCCATCGAGCGCGACGAAGACCTCGCCGACCGGGTATTTTTCGGCGCGACCGTGACCTACGCGAATGCGGCGGGCGAGGAAAAAACGGTGACCATCGTCGGCGTAGACGAACTCGACCTCAAGCGCGGCCACATCACCTGGATCTCACCGCTGGCGCGCGCTCTGATGAAGGCGCGCGAAGGCGATAGCGTCACGCTGCACGCACCCGGCGGTGTCGAGGAACTCGATATCCTCGCCGTCGGTTACGGGGCCGTCGAGGTGGATGCCTTCGTGCCGCAGGCGCCCATCAGCCTCAACGCATTCAAGCCCGCCGAATAGCCGCCCTGCGGTGCTATGGCTGCGCCATCCAGCGATTCAGCTTCTTTTCCAGTACCGCCAGCGGCAGGCTGCCATCGTTCAGGATCTGTGCGTGAAAAGCTTTCAGGTCAAATCTTGCGCCCAGCTTCTTTTCCGCTCGGGTGCGAAGTTCGCGAATTTTCAGCTGGCCGATCTTGTAGGCGAGCGCCTGTCCCGGAATCGCCATGTAGCGCTCCACTTCCTGAATGGCGTCGGCTTCCTGGCCACCTTCGTTTTGCAGAGAATAGGCGACCGCCTTTTCCCGGCTCCAGCCCTTGGCGTGCATGCCGGTGTCGACCACCAAACGAATCGCGCGGTGCATTTCGGCGAGCAGCATGCCGAGGTATTGGTAGGGGTCGTCGTACACACCCAACTCGTTGCCGAGGCTTTCGGCGTAAAGGCCCCAGCCCTCCCCATAAGCGGTGAACCAGGTGAAGCGGCGCGCTCGCGGCAAATTGGATTCCTGTGCGAGCGACCCCTGGAAATGGTGGCCGGGCAAGGCCTCGTGCAGGAATAGCGAAG
>CAZCKI010000587.1:0-2112 GCA_964498815.1 uncultured Burkholderiales bacterium | reverse complement strand
GGTTATCGCCGCCGCTCTCGATGAAGATGATTTCCAGATCGGTAAAGCGGCGGCTGAGCCGCGCCACCGCCTCCAGGTTGATCGAGGCGTCCTCGCGGATTGCAGTATGCGGGCAACCGCCGGTCTCCACGCCGATGATGCGCTCCGGCACCAGCGCCTCGTTGCGTACCAGGAACTGCGCGTCCTCCTCGGTATAAATGTCGTTGGTGACCACCGCGATGCGATAGCGCTCGCGCAACGCCTTGCACAAGGCGAGGGTAAGGGCGGTCTTGCCGGAGCCGACCGGCCCGCCGATGCCGATGCGCAGCGGTGACGAATGCGGGGAAGTGGAGGCAGTCATGAAGTCCCTGTGTGCGGTGTGCGCAAGCGATCAGGAGCGGAATAGGCGCGAGTACTGGGTTTCATGGCGGCTGGAGGCGATGGCGAGGCCGGGCGCGAAATTGCAGAGTTCGTCCTCCGCCAATTCTGTACACGCCGTTGCGATGCCGGGAAGCCCCCTGCCGAGCCGCAACAGCAGGCGCTGCCCGTCGGTCTGGCCTAGCGGCACCGTCTTGATGGCCGCCATCACCTGGTTTTCGAGCCAGGCCCACAGATAGGCGACCAGGGCGTTGTGCAGGGGGATGTCCCAGCGCGCGACGGCGAAAGCAAAAGCACAGGGAAACGCGCAGTCTGGAACGCCTTCGAGTGCAGCCAGGTCCTCGGCGGCGAATTCATCCAGAGCTGACAACAACAGCTTCAGCGAGTAGCCCATTTGCAGGGTTTCGGCGCGCAGCTCCGCGGTCTCGCGCGTGGTCACGAAGAATTCATTCCATCGCCGCACCTGTTCCAGATCTCCATCCGACCACGCCAGGCAAAGCCGGCGGAGGGCGGGAAGTTCGAGGCGCGCCATGCCGAAGCGCAGCAGGTCGTCCATCCAGCGCTGCGCGCTGCCGGCATCGTTGACGGTACCGGCTTCTATCGCCGCTTCCATGCCCTGCGAATAGCTGTAGGCCCCCACCGGCAGGGTGGGGCTGGCCAATTGCAGCAGGCGCACCAGCGATGGGTCCGGACTTGCGTTCAAGCGTGATCCTCGAAGTGGTCGTGGATGCGAGCACCGTGACCGGACTCGTCGCCGTGGCTGTGCCCGCCGCCTTTTCCACCGTACGCACCGGCCTCGGGTTCGAACGGCGCCTGCAGGGAAGTCACGGTAGCACCCAACCCGGCCAGCATTGCGTGCAGGATGTGGTCGTCGGCTATGCGCAAGAAACCTTCGCCCACTTGTACCGGCACGTGGCGATTGCCGAGGTGATAGGCAGCACGGGCCAGCGCCTGTGGGTCGCGACAAACGACGTGCAGCACGTTCTCATCCTGCGCTTGCACAGCGATCAGCCGGCCATCTGCGGCTCGCAAGCAGTCGCCGCCGCGCAGTAGGGTGCCGCGCGGCAGCATCAGCGCCACCTCTTCTCCCGACGCCAGCCGCGTGCGCAAGCGAGTTTTTTGCCGCAATTCGAAGGGCAGGCAAAGCAGGCCATCGAATTTGGTGGCTCGAGTGGGATGGAATTTTTCGTGCAGCTCGATCATGATCAAAACAGGAAATAGCGTTGTGCCATCGGCAATTCCCGGGCCGGCTCGCAGGTCAGTATTTGTCCATCAGCCCTGACGACATAGGTTTCCGGATCGACCTCTATCTTTGGCTGCAGGTCGTTATGCACCATGTCTTTTTTGCCGATGTCGCGGCAATCGCGCACGGCGACCAGCGGCTTTTTCAAGCCGAGGCCGGTTACGGCCGGATTGGCCAGCGCTGCTTGCGAGACGAAGGTAACCGAGGTGGCGAGTGCCCCGCCGAAAGCGCCGAACATGGGGCGGTAGTGCACCGGCTGCGGCGTCGGAATACTGGCATTGGGGTCGCCCATGGCGGCGGCGGCGATCATGCCGCTTTTGAGAATCAGCGAAGGTTTCACGCCGAAGAAGGCCGGCTTCCACAGCACCAGATCGGCGAGCTTGCCGACTTCGATCGAGCCTACCTCGTGGGCGATGCCGTGCGTGATGGCGGGATTGATCGTGTACTTGGCGATGTAGCGCTTGACGCGGAAGTTGTCGGATTGGGATTTGTCCCCCTCCAGCGCGCCGCGC
>CAZCKI010000586.1:0-2115 GCA_964498815.1 uncultured Burkholderiales bacterium | reverse complement strand
GCCATCCGCGAGGCGGGCGGCATGCCGCAGATGTTCGGCACCATCACCGTCACCGACGGCATCTCCATGGGCACCGAGGGCATGAAGTATTCGCTGGTCAGCCGCGAGGTGATCGCGGACTCCATCGAGACCGCCTGCCAATCGCAGTTCATGGACGGCCTGCTCGCCATCGGCGGCTGCGACAAGAACATGCCCGGCGCCATGATCGGCATCTGCCGCATGAACATCCCCGCCATCTTTGTATACGGCGGCACCATCAAGCCCGGCCACCACAAGGGCAAGGACTTGCAGATCGTTTCCGTGTTCGAAGCCGTGGGCGCCTTCAACGCCGGCAAGATGAGCGAGGAAGATTTCGGCTGCATCGAGCGCTGCGCCATTCCCGGCGTGGGCGCCTGCGGCGGCATGTACACCGCCAACACCATGTCCAGCGCCTTCGAGGCGATCGGCATGTCGCTGCCCTACTCCAGCACCATGGCAGCGGAAGACCAGGAGAAAAAGGACTCTGCGGCGGCGTCTGCCCGTGTGCTGCTGGCGGCCGTGACGAAAGGACAAGGGCTGAAACCGCGCGACATCGTCACCCGCAAATCCATCGAAAACGCCGTCGCCGTCATCATGGCCGTGGGCGGCTCGACCAATGCCGTCCTGCATTTTCTCGCCATCGCCCACGCCGCCGACGTGGAATGGACCATAGACGACTTCGAGCGTATGCGCAAAAAAGTGCCGGTGCTGTGTGACCTCAAACCCTCCGGCAAATACGTGGCCGTGGACCTGCACCAGGCCGGCGGCATCCCGCAGGTGATGAAGATTTTGCTCAACGCGGGCCTCCTGCACGGTGACTGCATCACCATCACCGGCAAGACCATCGCCGAAACGCTGAAGGACGTGCCCGATCTCCCGAGCAAAGATCAGGACGTGATCATGCCGATGGAGAAGGCGCTCTACAAACAGGGCCACCTCGCCATCCTCAAGGGCAACCTCGCCACCGAAGGCTGCGTGGCCAAAATCACCGGCCTCAAAAACCCCGTCATCACCGGCCCCGCGCGCGTATTCGATTCCGAGCCCGAGCTGATGGCCGCCATCATGGCCGACAAGGTCACCCACGGCGACGTGGTCGTGCTGCGCTACGAAGGCCCCAAGGGCGGCCCCGGCATGCGCGAAATGCTGGCGCCCACGTCTGCCTTAATCGGCAAGGGACTGGGCGAAACGGTAGGCCTCATCACCGACGGCAGATTTTCCGGCGGCACCTGGGGCATGGTCGTCGGTCACGTCGCACCCGAAGCATACGTGGGCGGCACCATCGCGCTGGTGCACGAAGGCGATTCGGTCACTATCGATGCGACCCAGCTGCTCATTCAGTTGAATGTGGATGAGGCGGAGATTGCGAAGCGCCGGGCGGCATGGAAAGCGCCGGCGCCGCGGTATACGCGGGGGGTGTTGGGGAAATACTTTAAGTTGGTGGGGACGGCTAGTAAGGGTGCGGTGACGGACTAGTCGGCGCATCGCACAAAAACTCTAGAAAATGAGAGAGTTGAAATTAGAATTTACATTCCTTCGCAAAGCGAATACGATAGTCTACATATTAAACAATTAGAAGAGGCCAAGTGTTCTACTATTACGGTCGAAAGAAGCAGATTGCGAGGTACTATCCTGATCCGTCCTATAGAACGATCATAGAACCATTTGCCGGATCAGCTGCATATGCTCTGTATGACAATCATTGGCAAAACGACGTCATATTGATAGAAAAAGATTCGCGCGTTGCTTCAATCTGGCAATGGCTAATTGAGACAGCAACGCCAGAGAAAATTCGCGCGCTTCCGGACCTGAAGGTGGGTGAGAAGAGTTCAGAGTTCTTGCACATTGTGCACGCAGCAACGAAGCAAGCCTTCAAGTACAAAACTATTAAGGTGACACCAGTATTGGAGAGAAACTGGGAGATCAGTAAGCGCGTAATGGCAGCTAATTTACACAAGGTTAAGCACTGGAAAATTGTATGCGAAGACTTTCATGCCGCCCCAGACATAGAGGCTACTTGGTTCATTGACCCCCCATATAAATCTCACCCGGGGACTGGGTATGAGCATGGGAGTGGATCGATCGATTACTCGCAGCTAG
>CAZCKI010000585.1:0-2119 GCA_964498815.1 uncultured Burkholderiales bacterium | reverse complement strand
CATGAAGGCGGCGCAGGACAAGGAAGTCGAACGCTACGCGGGCGAGATGCGCGGCCTGTTGCGTGAAAAGAAAATCTACTACAACGGCGTCTCGCGCGAATCCGACCGGGTAATCGTGCGCTTCAAGGAGCCCGCCGAGCTGGCCAAGGCTCGCAAGGAATTCGATTCGCTGTACCCCGATTTGTTGATGCGCGAATCGACCACCACCGACGAATCGCTGATCACGGTGACCATCAAACCCGAAGCGATCATCAAGCTCAAGGACAGAGCATTGGAGCAGAACATTACGGCGCTCCGCAAGCGCGTCAATGAATTGGGCGTTTCCGAGCCGGTGGTGCAAAAACAGGGCGAAGGACGTATTTTGGTGGAACTGGCTGGCTGCCTCGATCCGGCCCGTTGCAAGGACGTGATCGGCCGTACGGCGTCGCTGGAAATTCGCCTGGTGCCCGAGGAAAATGCCGCCGGTCCCGGGTTGGACGCCTTCGAGCGCTATCGCACCGAGCCGGCTCCGTTCGGCACCGAGAAGATGATCGGTTCGCGGGGCGAAGTGGTGCTGGTGAAAAAGCAGGTCGTCATGACCGGCGACAAGATCACCGACGCCGGCGCCACCATCGATCAACAGAATGGTCAGCCTGCCGTCAATGTGCGGCTCGACGGCACCGGCGGGCGCATCTTCAACCAGGTCACCGGCGAAAATGTGAATAAACGCATGGCGATCATCATGGTGGAAAAGGGCAAGCCCGAAGTGCTGACTTGGCCCAAGATCAATTCCCAATTGGGCTCCAATTTCATCATTACTGGCATGGGCACTACCAAGGAAGCCAATAATCTGGCCCTGCTGTTGCGCGCGGGCGCCCTGGCAGCGCCGATGGAAATCATCGAGGAACGCACGGTCGGCCCCAGCCTGGGTGCGGAGAACATCGAAAAGGGCAAGAAGTCGCTGATGTTCGGTTTCGCCCTGATCGCGGTGTTCATGGTGGCGTATTACATGTTGTTCGGCGTGGTGTCGGTGGTGGCGCTGTCGTGCAATCTGCTGTTGCTGATCGCCGTGTTGTCGATGTTGCAGGCGACCCTGACGCTACCCGGCATCGCCGCCATCGCGCTGACGCTCGGCATGGCGATCGACTCCAACGTGCTGATCAACGAACGCATCCGCGAGGAATTGCGCCACGGCATGTCGCCGCAGATGGCGATCACGGCGGGCTACGACCGCGCGCTCGACACCATCATCGATTCCAATATCACCACCCTGATCGCGGGCCTCGCCCTGCTGATCTGGGGTTCGGGTCCGGTGCGCGGCTTTGCCGTGGTGCACTGCCTCGGCATTGTCACCTCTATTTTTTCCGCGGTGATGATTTCGCGCGGCATGGTCAATCTGATTTACGGCAGCCAAAAGAAAGTCGCGAAGCTGATGATCGGCAACGTCGAGTGGCACAAAGCGGCATAACCAATGAAAACGTCGCTCCGTGTCGCGGGGCGATCGCCTGAAAGGTAGCGAGCATGGAATTTTTTCGCATCAAGAAATCGATCCCGTTCATGCGCCACGCGCTGGTGTTCAACGCGATCTCGTTCATCACCTTCCTGCTGGCGGTGGTGTTCCTGTCCACCAAGGGACTCAATTTTTCGATCGAGTTCCTCGGCGGCACCGTCATCGAGGCGCCGTTCAAGCAGGAAGCCGACGTGGTAAAGATCCGCGAAGAGCTGGAAAAACGCGGCTTTTCGCAAGTCTCTGTGCAAAATTTTGGCTCGGCGCGAGACGTGCTGATTCGCCTGCCCCTAAAACTGGCCGTAGGCGCCAATCAGAACGAGTTGATGGAACAACAAAAAGGCACGGTCATCGATGCGCTGATTCCACTCGGGCTCGACTACGACCGCGAAAAGATCAAGACCGACCCGACGGCCAACCGGCTGCGATCCGATTTCGTCGGCGGTCAGTTCGGCAAGGAACTCGCCACCGACGGTGCCGCTGCATTGTTCTTTGTCTGTATAGGAATCATGCTGTACCTGTGGATCCGCTTCGAGTGGCGCTTCGCGCTCGCCACCATCATCGCCAATCTGCACGACGTCATCATCATTCTCGGCTTCTTCGCGATTTTCCAGCGGGAGTTCTCCCAGGCCG
>CAZCKI010000584.1:0-2125 GCA_964498815.1 uncultured Burkholderiales bacterium | reverse complement strand
AGAACGAGGTGTTTTGGGGTAAGCGCATCAAGGAGCATGCGTGGCAGTTTCCGCAAGGCGGTATCAAATCCGGCGAAAGCCCGGAAGATGCCATGTACCGGGAACTGGAAGAGGAAACCGGACTCAAGCGCGAGCACGTCAAGATCCTGGGACGCACCAAGGGTTGGCTGCATTACCACGTCCCCACCCACTGGATCAAGCGCGAATGGCGCGGTACCTACAAGGGCCAGAAGCAGATTTGGTATCTGCTGAAGCTGACCGGTCGCGACCACGACATTCGCCTGCGCGCGAGTACCCATCCGGAATTCGACGCCTGGCGCTGGCACGACTATTGGGTGCCGCTCGATAACGTGATCGAATTCAAGCGCGATGTGTACAAGCAGGCGCTGCAGCAATTGGTGCGTTTCCTGGAGCCGTCTCCGCGTCGAAACGGCAGTGGACGCCGCAGCCATGGTCGTGACGAAGGCCATCTGGTGATGGCGGGTGCCGACGTTCCACCGGAAATCCTCCGCAACGCGCCGGCCGCGCACGCGGAATAGGTCTTTGCGGCTGCGTTCTCCGCCGGCAAGCATCGGCAAGCAAGGGGTGACCGTTACCTTGTTCAGGCCGGTATGTCGGGTGTCAGCTGGCCTTCCAAGAAAGATATTTGATCTTTCAGCAACAGCTTTCTCTTTTTCAGTCTTCGCAACTGCAGTTCATCGTGGGTCGGCGCTTCCACCAGGGCGGCAATGGCCAGATCCAGGTCCCGGTGTTCCTGGGTTAATTCAATGATCCGCAAGGCAATTGCGTTGGCTGGCTGTTCTGGAAAATCGCTGGGACACATGAGGACAATATACCGCGCAGGCGCGGAGATTGCACTCTTCCGCCCCTCGATCGCGGGACTGCAAAGGTTGATTTTCAGGGCAAATGGGTGTGAAATGCAGCCAACAGGCGCGGCTTTCGACAGGGTTCGGACGGTCGTACAACAATAATTGGAGCGGGACGGAATTATCAGATGCAACCGAGGCGAAACGATTTTGACGTAACCAATCGCATCCAGACCACCGATATCGCATCCGTCCAGCGTGAACTGAACCGGTTGTTCCGTCTGCTATACCCCGGTGCAAGTCATTCCTCCATGGATCGGGGCTTTGCCGATATCGGCCGTTTGTACAGCGGCGACTATCCCGGCTACCTCTCCTGCGATACCGCGTATCACGATCTTCAGCATGTGCTGGATGTGACGCTGGCGATGGCGCGCTTGATGGACGGCTACGAACGTTCGCGCAAGGAGACGCCGGCATTGGGCGTCAAATTATTCCAATTGGGCGTGATCACGGCCTTGTTCCACGACATGGGGTATCTGCGTACCACCGACGATACCGTCGCCAAGAACGGCGCCGAATACACGGTCAACCACGTGTCGCGTGGAGCGACGTTCCTGACGCGCTATCTGCCGCAGATCGGCATGGGTGAATTTGGCACCGCCGCCGGCGAAATTCTTCATTTCACGGGTTTTGAGCGGCGTGTCGCCGACATCCTGATCGACGATCCCTTGTTGCGCATGCTGGGCAGCCTGCTGGGCTCGTCCGACATCATCGCGCAGATGTCCGACCGCTGCTATCTGGAGAAATGCCGCGATCGGCTCTACGACGAGTTTGTTGCTGGCGGCATTGCCGTGCGCGAGTCGGCTCGCGGTCGCGAAGTCGTATTCCAGTCGGGCGACGACCTGGTGCAAAAGACGCCTGCTTTCTTTGAGACGGCGGTGCATCGACTCGACAGCGATCTGGGCGGGGCCTACAACTACGCCGCCACTCATTTCGGCGGCTTCAATCTCTATATGCACGCCGCCACCAAGAACGTCCAGTTTGCCAAGCAGATCGGCGTGAGCGGGTTTTCCGCGCTGAAGCGCACGCCGCCGACCACGATAGTTCCTGCCGGCAACGCGTAAGCCGGCGATTCATCGCCGATTTCGGCGGAATTCTGGCGCCCCGGACACGAATCGAACGTGCGACCCTCCCCTTAGGAGGGGGATGCTCTATCCACTGAGCTACCGGGGCGTGCAACTCGCATCGTACCGCAAGGTGGCCTCGCGGGGAAATGGTGCCAATTTAAGGTGTTGAATCGGCAGTACTTTTGAGGCCGA
>CAZCKI010000583.1:0-2128 GCA_964498815.1 uncultured Burkholderiales bacterium | reverse complement strand
GCATTAGCCCACGCAGACCCCCATCCCAACCTTCCCCCGCAAGCGGAGGAAGGAGAAAAGCAAGAGTTGTCGCCCCGGCAGAGGCCGGGGTCCAAGTTTGATTGCATACCGACACTAAGAGAATTGAGCTCCGGCCTGCACCGGGGCGACACCGACAACCAAACAAATGCCCCTTCCATTCAAGGTAGTGCTGTTGGCGTCCGTGATCTTCTGGGCGACATTCGTGTTTCTTGTATTTGGCATCGTCATAATGCCGCCGGGGAGAGTGTTGCCGAAGCCGTTTTTTCAGCTAAGTTCAGCGGACTTGCTGATGGTACTTTGGATCGATCTATTCGTATTAGCTGTTCTGGCTGTCTCCGTACCGCGGGCCATTTTGACCCTAGTTCGCAAGCCGGAGATGCGGACTCTGAGTTTGTGTGCTATCTCGATAGTTGGAGCGTTCATAGCTATTTTTTTGGGCATAGTGATTTTGGGCTTTGCTCTTAAGTGAAAATGCTCGAAAAGTGATGGGACAAATGCCTTTAGGAACGCCAACATGATCTTCGAACAAATCGCCACCGGCGGCTGCCAATCCTACCTGGTCGGTTGCGCCGAAACCTGCGCCGCCGCCGTCATCGACGCCGAGCTTTCCAAGCTCGATCACTACCAGACCCTCGCGGCACAACACGGCCTGCGCATCCGCTACGCCATCGACACCCACACCCACGCCGACCATTTTTCCGCGAGCCGCCTGCTCGCGAAGAAGTTCGGCATCCCAGTGGTGATGCACCGCGATACTCCCGTCGGCAAGGTGGACATGGCGGTGGACGATGGCGAGATGCTGGTGGTGGGCAAGCTGCGCTTGCAGTTCCTGCACACGCCGGGACACACCAAGGATTCGATGTGCATCGTCATGGCCGACCGCATCTTCACCGGCGATACGCTCCTGATCGGCGGCACCGGCCGCACCGATCTTCCCACCGGCGACGCGGAAAAACTCCACACCAGCATTTTCGAAAAGCTGGCCCCGCTCCCGCCGGAACTGCTGGTCTACCCTGCCCACGACTACAAGGGCCGCGGCCATTCCACGCTGGGCGAGGAATTCGCCAACAACCCGCGCCTGCAAAAGAAAGACCGCGCCGAGTTCGTGGCGATGATGAACAGCCTCAACCTTACCATGCCCACCCACATCACCGAGGCGCTGCGCACCAACATCAGCGGCGGCAAGTCGGTGGCGCAAATGCTTTCCGAGGCGGCCGACACGGTGCCCTTCATGTCGCAGGCCGAGTTGCTCACGCACCTCGAGGCCAAGCGCGACGATAGCGACCTCATCATTCTGGATGTGCGCGAAAAAGACGCCTACCTCGCTGGCCACATCGCTGGCGCGAAGCACCTGCCGCGCGGGCAACTGGAGCTGCGCGTGAACCAGGAACTGCCAGACCCCACGCGCCGGATCCTCACCTATTGCGAACTCGGCCAGATCTCCACGCTCGCCGCCGCCACGCTGCGCGAGATGGGTTTCCCGCGCGCAGTGGCGATGGATGGCGGAATGAAGGCCTGGCGGGCGGCGGGGTATCCGGTGGAGTCGTAAACTAGACGATTGTTGAAAATCAAAAAATAACGGCTATCAATTAGTCGCGATAAGCCGCGCTCAAATGGAAGTGGTGCAGTTATGAATTGGTACGCAATTCGATCAGTTTATTTGTTTGGAACAAAGGAGGACGGGACAAATGTATTCGAGGAAAGAATCGTTTGTTTTGAGGCGGCTACCGTCGAGGAGGCATTTGAAAAGTCTGATGTCGAGCGGGAGTCCTACGCAAGTGCAATAAATATTGAAATGCATCCAGATCAGCATAGTTATACGCTTGACGGCGACAAGCTAATTGACGGTTACGAAGTTTGGTCGCAGCTGTTTGAGTCAAAGGATTCACTGGATACGTTCTTTGAAAATCGATATACCAAATACGAATATAAGGTCGACCTTTGGCAACCTGACGCCTGAGGAGTTTTTGCAGGGCCGATGTTGTAAGTGTAGTAAGGCAGTCAATTAAAGCAGTTAATTGATTCTTAACTTTCGAGGGGGTTTTATGAAAAAAATACTAATCACCGCAGTTGCCGCCACCCTGACGCTGGCCGAGATCGGAAGAGC
>CAZCKI010000582.1:0-2128 GCA_964498815.1 uncultured Burkholderiales bacterium | reverse complement strand
GCAACGGCTGCAAGCTCACTTCGATGTCGTGGCGGCGGGTTTCCAGTCCCTTGAGCTGGCCGCTGGCGGCGTCCATCGCATCGCGCGCCGTCGCCAATGCTTTTTCCCTGTCGGTGCGCGCCGCCAGGGCCGTTTGCAGGCGTTCGCGGATATTGCCTTCCTGCAAGCCATCCAGGTCGGCGGTGAGGGTGGTGCGGTTGGCCATCGACGCCTCGATGCGCTGCGCCAGCTGCGCGACCATCTCGGTCAGCGATTTGATCTTATCGTGGCAGGAGCGCTCGAAATAGTTGGCTTCCTGCGCGGCCCGCTCGGCCGCGTTGACGCGTTCGCGAGCGTCCGTAACCGCCTTGTCCGCTTCTGCCTGGCCCTGCTCCAGCAGCATCAGCTTGTCGGTCAGTTCGCCGATGCGATTGCCGCCTTCGGCAAGCCGCTCCTGCGCAGCCGACATCTCCGCGCGTTCCTTGCTGGTGTCGGCCTCGATCAGCGCCAATTCTTCGCGAATGGCGGTGCGCCGCCCTTCGGCCTGCTGCATCGCCTGCGAAATTTTCAGCGCATCCATTTGCAACTGGTGGTCGCGGCCTTTCGCTTCCAGCAGATGAGCACGCTCCTGGCGAAGCTTCTCTTGCGTTTCCGCAAGCTGCACGTCCACATCTTTCTGCTCGGCTTCGAGCCGGTGGCGCGCCTCGACTTTCGACGGCAATTCCGCCTGCAGCGATTCGATTTCACGCTGCCGTTGCAAGACGCCGTGCAGCTCGGATTGCGGACCGTGCAGCAGCAGGCCGTGCTGCGAATAAAGGTGGCCGTTGGCGGTGACCAGCATGCCACCCGGCGGCAATTTGGCCAGCGAAACGGCGCGCAAGGCCGGATCGGACTCGTCTTCCAGGACGAATACATGCGCAAGGCAATCGCGCACAAACGGCATGGCACGCGGATCCGAGGACGTGACCCAGTCGGCCAGGGGGGTGAGCGGCGCACCGGTCGGTGCGGCAGCGGCGTCGCTGCCGAGAAACAGCGCGACACTCCCGGGCGGCGGGTCGGCGGCGATCCGTTCCACGGTGGCGGCGTCGGCCACCTTGACGGCATTAAGGGCAAGACCGAGGGCGGACTCGAGCGCGTCTTCCCAGCCCTCACGGATCTTGATCGATTGCCACAGGCGCGGCGCGTGATCGAGCTGGTACTTTGCCAGCCACATGGCGAGGCGGTTATTGTTGTCCAGCCGCGCCTGCTGGTTTTGCAGGGCCAGCAAGGCTGCTTCGATGCGCGCCAACTCACGGGTAGCATCGCCGATCGCATCGGCGGCACGCTTGCGCGCGAGTTCCAGTTCGCCCTGCGAGGCTTCGCGCTGGGCAAGGCTTTGCTCCAGGCCGGCAAGCTTTGCCTGCACCTCGGCCCGTTCGGCTTCGAGACGTTGTAATTCATCCGGCGCCGGCACCACCAGGTTCATGTTTTCCGTGGTCAGGCGGTTTTTGCGTTGTTCCAGCTGCGAAAGAATCTTCAGCGCATTCGATTCGCGCGCCTCTTCCAGAGCCTGCCCCTGCTCGGCCTCGCGCACTTCGTTTTCAAGTTGTCGCACCGATGCTTGCGCGGCGCGCAGTTTTTCTTCCTGTTGCGGGACTTCCAGGCGCACCGCCTCGACGCGCACGCGCGCCTCGCCGACCTTGTCGATGCCGCTGGCGAGCTCCCGGTGCCAGCGATCCAGTTCCGCCGCGGTTGCCTCGCGATTGGCTTCGACCTCGCCGACTTGCTGCGTCAGC
This sequence comes from uncultured Burkholderiales bacterium, assembly GCA_964498815.1. Classification (GTDB taxonomy): domain Bacteria; phylum Pseudomonadota; class Gammaproteobacteria; order Burkholderiales; family Usitatibacteraceae; genus UKL13-2. Next base: position 374 of record CAZCKI010000582.1, on the reverse strand, counting down.
GCCGCGAGCTGCGATTCCAGGCGGCGGCGGTTATCGGCCAGGTAATTGATTTCCTGCTCGATCTGCACCACCGCGCTATTCGCCTCGAACATGGCGGCCTGCGCGCCGGTCAGCGCGTCGGTTTCGGCATAATGCGATTGGCGCAACTGGTCGAGTTGGGTTTCCACCTCGCGCAACTTCGCGGTCTCGCCTTCAAAGCCGGTTTCGGTCTTGACGATTTCGTTGGCGTAACGAGCGCGCGAGGCGCCCGCCTCACGCTGCTTGGTGTAAGCCCACAGGTTTTCGTTGAGCTTCAGTTCCTTGTGAAACTCGGCGTAGCGTGCGGCGACCTCCGCTTGCGAGGTCAGCTTTTCGACCTGCGCGCCGAGCTCGAC
>CAZCKI010000581.1:0-2153 GCA_964498815.1 uncultured Burkholderiales bacterium | reverse complement strand
TGGCAGGGCATCGTGCTCATTTTGCTGATGGAGGGCGCGGTAGGTGCCCTGATGTGGGCGTTTTTCGACGCGCTGGCGGCGTTGAGCCAGCCGATCGCCTGGTGGCAATATGTGTTTTTCTTCGCCTTCGTGACCGGCTCGGTGCTGGTCTATTTCGACCTGCGCTCGCGCGCGTTGTCGCCGGCGCTGGCCGAGGCGCGCTTGCAGGCCCTGCAGGCCCGTATCCGGCCGCATTTCCTGTTCAATTCGATCAACGCCGTCCTGTCGCTGATCCGCAGCGAACCCAAGCGCGCCGAGCGCATGCTGGAGGACATGGCCGAACTGTTCCGGGTGCTGATGGCGGACAATCGCCAGCTGGTGCCGCTGGCCGATGAAATTGCGCTGTGCCGCCGCTTCCTGGATATCGAGCAAATTCGCCTTGGCGAGCGCTTGCAGGTAAATTGGCGCATCGACGCCATGCCGCGCGACGCCCTTGTGCCGCCCTTGATCCTGCAGCCATTGATCGAAAACGCGGTGTATCACGGCATCGAGCCCGCCAGCGGCGTGGGCGAATTGAATATTCACATCGAGCCGAAAGGCAAGCAACTGGTGATCCGCATGACCAACCCCTATCAAGCCGGTTCCACCCACGCCACCGGCAACCGCATGGCCATCGCCAATATCAAGGAGCGCCTGCAGCTGCATTTCGACGCCGAGGCGAGCCTCAAGGCCGATGTCAGCGGCGATCGCTACCTCGTCACCATCACGCTGCCGACCGTGGAGAAAACGCCGTGACCAGCCCGGCACGCATCCTGATCGTCGACGACGAGACGCCGGCGCGGCGGCGCCTGTCCGATCTGCTCGACGATTGCCGCGACGCCTTTCCGCTCGCCATCGCCGACGAGGCCGCCAACGGCCTGGAGGCGATCGAAATCATCAACGGGGGCGGCATCGACATCGTGCTCTGCGATATCCGCATGCCGGTGATGGACGGCCTCGAGGTGGCGCGCCACTTAGCCAAGCTCGACCAGCCGCCGCGGCTCATTTTTACCACCGCCTACGACGCTTACGCGGTCGAGGCGTTCGAGTTGAATGCGATCGACTACCTGCTGAAGCCGATCCGCCAGGAACGGCTGCTGGCGGCTTTGCAAAAGGCGGCCGTGGTCAAGACCGGCCAGGCCGAGGCGGTGGCGAGCGCCACCCAGTCGCGCCGCAAGCATCTGTCGATTCACGAGCGCGGCAAGATCCTGCTGGTGCCGGTGGAAGACGTGATCTACCTGAAAGCGGAATTGAAGTACGTCACCGTCAAGACCGCCGCCAAGGAATACCTGCTGGAAGAGTCTTTGACCAAGCTGGAAGAAGAATTCGAGGGCATCTTCACGCGCATCCACCGCAACACCCTGATCGCACGCAAGTCGGTGGCCGGATTCGAGAAGGCGAGCGAGGGTGACGACGAAAACGGCGGCCACTGGGTCGCGGTATTGCACGGCCTCGATGAAAAGCTGCCGGTGTCGAGGCGGCAGGCGCACGTGATCAAGGAATTCTAAGGTCTGCGGCGGGATTGCTCCGCCCCAAAAAGCTTGCTAGTATCTTCGCATCGGGGCAGCACAGACCCCGGCGGCAAGGCCTGTGGGCCGCGCCCAGACGGTGTCCCGTCCAATCTGTTTTTTGCTCACTTCAGGGCCATCATGGACACCGCTGCAACACCGACATTTCCATTGCCGGCCCCACCTCGGGCCGTCCGGCGGCTGTCCGGCGGCTGTCCGGCATTTTTTCCTGAAGCGGGATTCGTCACACACGAAGGAATTGCCATGGAGAAAATCATCATGACTATCGCAATCGCGGCGCTGGCCGCCGCAAGCCATTCATTCAACCAGGATCCCGCCGGTGCCCTGCCGCCCGGGTGGACCGCCGGCGTCACCGGCAAGGGCACATCCCATTGGGCGGTCGCGCAGGATGCCGGCGCACGCCACGTCCTGCTGCAGTCCGGCTCCGGCGATTTCCCCTGGTGCGTGCAAAGGGACGTCTCGCTGGCGGACGGCTTCGTCGAAGTGAAGTTCAAGGCGATCGGCGGCCGCGAGGACCAGGCCGGCGGTATCGTCTGGCGCTGGAAGGACGGCGATCACTACTACGTGGCGCGCGCCAATGCGCTGGAAAACAATGTCTCGCTGTAT
>CAZCKI010000580.1:0-2155 GCA_964498815.1 uncultured Burkholderiales bacterium | reverse complement strand
TGAAGACGCTGATCGACCCCGCCACCAGGGCCAGCAACAACACCGTGCCGCCGACGAAGCCGAGCGCGCTTTGCACGCCGCCGGCGAGCCACGCACCGAGCACGCCGCCCGGACCGTTCGGCAGTACCGCGTGCAGCGTATGCAGCCGCATCGCTTCCAGCGTGCTGCACGACACCAGCAGGATGACAAAACCGGTCAGCGCGACGGCAGCGTGACGCCGGTTGAATACGCTCCAGGCCTCGACCCGCCGAAACAGGCGCATCACCGCGAACGCGGCCAGCCCCACCCACCACCAGCCGGAAAGACCGAACCAGCCGAGCAGGAAATCGGACACCCAGGCGCCGGTGAGGCCACCCTGGTTCAGCACCGGGCCGGGCTTGCCGCTGAAAAAATAACCGGGATCGCTGGCCTGATGGGTAGCAAAAACCAGCGCGAGAAAAATCGTCAGCGCCAGCGAGACGATCCAGCCCGCTTCGCGCATCAGACGCGAAAGCCGGGTAGCCTGGGGCGTCTGCGCCTTGGGGCCGGGCGCGGTGGGGTCAAAAATTTCGGATTCGGACGCACTCATGGATGAGCGCGATTATAGCGGGGCGGATGCACCAATCGCGCGCGGCGTGCGTACCTGATTCGCGGCACAGCCGACAAGCGGTGGCGAGCAACGCTAGAACGAGGGCGGCAGCTTGTTATCGAGAATGGTGATGGTCTTCGATTCGACGGCGATATAGCCGCGCTCGGTCAGGTCCTTGAGGATGCGATTGACCATTTCGCGCGAGGCTCCGACCATGTTGGCGATGTCCTGCTGGGAAAGTTTTTCGCCCACCACCAGCTTGCCGTTGGTGTTGATCGCCAGTTCCAGCAGGGTATTGGCGACACGTCCGTAGACGTCCATCAGTGCCAGTGTGGATATCTTGCGGTCGGCGTCGCGCAGGCGTTTTGCCAGCGCCTGCATCACCAGCGTGGCAATGCGCGGCGCCCGCGTCAGGCATTCGGCAAAGGCTTCGTGAGAGAGCACTTTGAAGGTGCTGTTTTCGAGCGTGGACACCGAGGCCGAGCGAGGTTGGCTGTCGACCATCGACATCTCGCCGAAAAAATCGCCCGGCTGCAGGATCTTCAGGATGATCTCGCGGCCGTCCTCGTCGCCGATGAAAACCTTGACGCGGCCGCTGATGATGGCATACAGCGAATCCCCCACCTCGCCCTCGGAAAGGATGACGGTGCCCTTCGGCACCACTTTCTCAATGGAAAGCTCGTCGATCACCTTCAGATCGACGTCGCTCAAGTCCTGGAACAGGGGGATGGTCCGCAACATTTTCGCTCCCGACAACTATTTTGGCGACCCGGGTTCTGCTGCTTCGCGTGTACTACTGCTTTGTGCCATTTTCGCACATCTGCCCTACCCTCGCGACCACCCGCCGGCTTACCGACCGCATCGCCGCTTGTTTTGGTCTTGAGCGCCCTTATCTGTAAGTCATCTGTAAGCCATCGGCAAGCCCTCCGACTAGGCTAAAATTCCGCCAGTTGCTTCACCTATTCCTCGCAAGGTTCTCATGTCCACCGTTCATCATCGCTTGATCATCCTCGGTTCCGGCCCCGCCGGTTACACCGCCGCCGTCTACGCCGCGCGCGCCAACCTGAAGCCGGTATTGATCACCGGCCTCGCTCAGGGCGGCCAATTGATGACCACCACCGATGTCGAAAACTGGCCCGCCGATGCGGACGGCGTGCAGGGGCCGGATTTGATGGACCGATTCCTGAAACACGCCGAACGCTTCGACACACAGATCATTTTCGACCACATCCATACCGTCGACCTGAAACAGCGGCCCTTCACCCTGACCGGCGATTCCGGCCAGTACACCTGCGACGCGCTCATTATCGCCACCGGCGCCTCGGCCCAGTACCTGGGCCTGCCTTCGGAAGAGGCGTTCATGGGCAAGGGTGTATCGGGCTGCGCGACCTGCGACGGCTTTTTCTACAAGGGCCAGGATGTCTGCGTGGTGGGCGGCGGCAATACCGCCGTGGAAGAAGCGTTGTACCTGTCCAATATCGCGCGCCACGTCACCGTGGTGCACCGGCGCGACAGCTTCAAGGCCGAAAAGAAATTGCAGGACCGCCTGCTGGCCAAGGCCAACGGCGGCAACGTCACCATCCTCTG
>CAZCKI010000579.1:0-2159 GCA_964498815.1 uncultured Burkholderiales bacterium | reverse complement strand
TGGCCGATGTGCAGGCGTCCGGTGGGACGCATGCCCGATAAAACTCTATCTGCGAACATACAACGGGTTCAAACCCTCAATGCAGGAAATGTGCGGGATCAGAAAAATTGTGGCAATGCCAGGCGGCTTGAATTCTTGGATGCCGCTCGATGCGCGCTTTTCTCTTCACAGCCACCGGGAGGCGGCGGATCGGCGCGATCAGGATAGACCGATAATGCAGTATACCGCGTTCTGGCGATGCTGTACCAGCCGGTTCAAGCGGCATGCCGGGTGGCAAAAAACGGCCCCGGCGGCCGTCAGGCCGCTTCGCGGGCGAAGCCGAAAGCGCTTACGTCGCCCTTGCCCGCTCGCACCAGCAGCGGCTCGTCCTGCGACAGGTCGATGACGCTGGTGGGCGCCACGCCACAGGCGCCGCCGTCGAGGATCAGGTCGACCTGGTGTTCGAGGCGCTTGCGGATCGTTTCGGCGTCGTTCAAGGGCTCAGCGTCGCCCGGCAGGATCAGGGTCGAGGAAAGCAGCGGTTCGTTCAATTCCGCCAGCAGCGCGTGGGTCACCGGATGGTCCGGCACCCGCACCCCGATGCTGGCGCGCTTGGGATGGGCGAGGCGGCGCGGCAATTCGCGGGTCGCCTTGAGAATGAAGGTATAGCTACCGGGGGTATGCGCTTTCAGCAGTCGGTATTGCGCATTGTCGACCTTGGCGAAAATGCCGATTTCCGACAGATCGCGGCATACCAGCGTGAAGTGGTGGCGCTCGTCGACATCGCGGATGCGGCGAATGCGTTCCATGGCGTGTTTGTCGCCGATATGGCAACCCAGCGCATAGCAGGAATCGGTCGGATAGACGATCACACCACCGTCGCGCACGATCGCGACCGCGCGCTTGATGAGTCGCGCTTCCGGGTGAGTCGAGTGAATCGAAAAGAACTGGCTCACGCGAATGCCGTCCACACCGGTGTGAGGCCGTCCGGCAACGGCGGCAGCGTGCCGGGTTCGAATTGGCTCTCGCCGACGCCGTGGAAGTCCGCGCCACGCGAAGCCAGAAAACCGAATTGTCGCGCATACGCGGCATACTCCTGGTATTGGACCGGACGATGGCTGCCGGTGACGACTTCGATCGCCCGGCCGCCGAGCGACTTGAATTCCACCATCAATCGCTGCATTTCAATTTGCGACAAATTGTAACGGCCGGGGTGCGCAATCACCGCGATGCCGCCGGCAGCGAGGATCCAGCGCACGGCATCCGGCAGGCTTGCCCAACGGTGCGGGACGTAGCCGGGCTTGCCGGCCACCAGGAAGCGTTGGAACGCGGCGTGCGTGTTCTTGACGATGCCGTGCTCGACCAGGGCGCGCGCAAAATGGGTGCGGCCGATCATCGACTTGTTATCGGCCAGCGCCCAGGCGCTATCGAACAGTCCGTCAATACCGGCCTGGGCAAACTCGTCGCCCATTTCTCGGGCGCGCTCGACGCGACCCGCCCGAATCTGATCCAGTCCGGCGGCGAGATCGCTTTGTCGCGGATCGATATTGAGACCGAGGATATGCAAGGTGAGGGGCGGCCGCTCCGCGTCCGGCGTCCACGATACGGAGATCTCCACCCCGGGGACAAAGCCGATGCCGGCAGCACCGGCCGCAGCACCGGCCTCGTCCAGCGCGGCGACGGTATCGTGGTCGGTCAATGCGATGGCATCACAGCCGTTCCTGGCAGCCAGCGCGATCAGTTCGTTGGGCGTGCTGAGACCGTCGGACGCCAGCGTGTGATTGTGAAGATCGAAATTGTTCGACAAAACGAAAAACCGGAGGGGCAATGCGGCATCATAGCAAACCCATCTCCCCGAGCCCGACTACGTGACTGAAATCAAGCCGATTCGCCTGGCTTTTGCCGAGACAAAATCCATCGACGAAGGATCCTTTTCGCTTGACGGCGCAGCCTATTCGGCTGCCGCCGCAAGGTTGCGAAGCGCGTTGGCCTCCGGCGGACCGCAAGACCGCACGCCGGGCGGCATCGGTGAAAAACTGGGCACGACGGACGATTTTGTCCGCCTGTGCGCTCAATTGGACACGGACTTCGGCGCCGATGCCACATTGCCGCTGGCCGATGCCGAGGAAGCCGTAGAGCAAGCCCTGCGGGCTTTAGCCGAGGTCGTCGCTGCGCTGGAC
>CAZCKI010000578.1:0-2160 GCA_964498815.1 uncultured Burkholderiales bacterium | reverse complement strand
CAAGGCGCCGGTCAACAGGCCGTGGGCGTACGAGATGCAGATCGAAGATCCGAACGGGCACGTGCTGCGCTTCGGCTCGGAGCCGCGCACGGACATTCCGGTGAACGCGAAATGAGGAAGGCACTCTAACTACAAACCGTGGCAGCGCAGGCGCATGAACGAATTCCAACTCACCATCGATATCCACGCCCCCATCGAGCGGGTGTGGGACGTGACGACCGACATCGAGCGTTGGCCCGAGTGGACGCCGACGGTGACGCGCGCCACGGTGCACGGCAAAGGGCCGGCCGGCGTGGGGACGCTGATCACGATATTCCAGCCGAAGCTGCTGCCGGCGCAGTGGCGGGTAACGCAGTTCGAGCCGCAGCGGAGCATCGAATTGAAAAGCGGTTTCCCGGGGTTGCGGGTGATCGCGCTGCACAGCATGGCGCCGCGCGGCGATCACACCGCGCTGACGCTGACGATCCGCTTCGAAGGCTGGATGGGCCGATGGCTTGGCAATCGATTGTCAGACCTGAATCAGCGCTACCTGGCTTTGGAAGCCGATGGGATTCGGCGATACTGCGAGAGGGCGGCGTAGGCGACGCGATGAGCGAACGAGTTGGGGCGATGCAAGCGAGTTGGTCGACGATCAGAGCCGGGGCGCATCCTTGCTACCGCGCATAACCCGCCTCGCGCTGGCTGCGAATTGCCAGGATGAACACGGTGTCGATGGCCGCCACATAGCGGTACAGCGCGAGGTAACCGTGCGCATCGCGGCCAATGACGAGTTCGTGCATCTCGCCGCGCACCGGGCGGCCGATCAAGGGATTGTGTGCCAGCACATCGACCGCATGGATGATCTCGTCGATGCGCGCGATGCGGTCTTCGATCTGGTATTCGGCGAGATGATCGAGGATGCGATCGAAGTCGTCGGCGACTTCCGGTGCAAGCTCGACGCGCGACACTAGCGGGCCTGGCGGGCGAGTTTTTTGGCGGTGGGACGGGCGGACTTTTTCCCGGCGGCGCGGTCTTGCAAGTGGCGCTGCATATCGTCCCAGGAAATGGTTTTGCCGGAGGCGACAATGCCGGCGTAGCGTGCTTCGGCGGCGGCAACGAAATCGTTGTAACGTTCGGCTGAATCGGCTTTTTCGGCGATGGCCTCGACGATGAAGTTGTGCGAAGTGGTGCCGGCCTTTTTCGCGGCACGGGCGATGCGGGTTTTGAGTTCTTCCGGCAGGCGTATGGTGGTGGTAGACATGGCGGGCTCCTCGGGAAGAAATAGAATGTAGCACATTCGTGCTACAAATGTTGCGCGGATGCCGCGATCGGCGTGCGCTGCGTTGTGAAGGAACGGAAACATCGAGATGTCGATTTGCACCAAATTTTTTCCTGCGGGCCTCGCGGCATTATGGCTCGCGTGCGCACTGGACGCGATGCCGGTTCACGCCGCCACTTTCCGCTACGCCGCCTCCGGCGACGTGGTGTCGCTCGATCCGCACGCGGTTCCGGACACCTTCAGCGACGGCCTGCTGCACAATATGTTCGAACGGCTGCTGACGCGCGACAAGAATTACGAGCTGCAGCCATCGCTGGCCGTGTCGTGGACGGCGCAATCGCCGACGCGCATGCGCCTGGTGTTGCGCAAGGGGGTTACGTTTCACGACGGCTCGCCGTTCACGGCGGACGATGTGGTGTTCACCGTGCACCGCATGCAGCGGCCCACCTCCAATTTCCGCGCCAGCATGTCGGGCATCCGCGAGGCGGTGAAGGTGGACGATTACACGGTGGATGTGATCACCGAGCGGCCGTTGCCGACGCTGTTGCAGCAACTGGCCTCGTCGGCCATCGTCAGCAGGAAATGGTCGGTGGCGCACGGCGTGGTGGAGCCGCACGATTACGCCGGCGGCAAGGAAAGCTACGCCGCGCGCCACGCCAACGGCACCGGGCCTTTCATGGTGAAGTCGTTAGAGCCGGGGGTGAAGCTGGTGCTGGTGACCAACCCGCACTGGTGGGGCAAGATGCCGGGCAATGTGACCGAGGTGGTATTCCGGCCGCTTTCGTCGAATGCGACGCGGATGGCGGCACTGTTGTCGGGCGAAGCCGACCTGGTACTCGATCCGCCGCCGCAGGACCTCGACCGCATCGCCGCCACCCCGCAATTGAAAGTGGTCAAGGGCC
>CAZCKI010000577.1:0-2161 GCA_964498815.1 uncultured Burkholderiales bacterium | reverse complement strand
ATCAAGGATATCGCTTTCTGCAGGCTGCGGCGCATGCGATTGAAGGATTTGCCCAGCATCGCCATTTCGTCGTTGCCCTTGTCGGCGAATTCCGGGATGTCCATATTGCCGGTGCTGATCTCGTTGGCCGCCTCGGAAAGGTCGGTAATCGGCCGTACGATCAGGATGGAGAGCATCACGTTGAGGATGATGAACAGCACCACAAACACACCCGATAGCGAGGCCATGAAGGTGATGAAGGCGCGGTCGGCGTTGGCGATCGGCAGCGCCATCGGCACGCTGACGATCTGCGCGCCGATGATCTCGTTGTGCTTCCAGCCGAAGCCGTTGTTGGTGCCGTATTGCTTGATCATCGCCGGCAGGGCGCGGTCCGGGGTGCTGTGGCAGGTGAGGCAGCCTTCCTCGACCACCTTCAGCGGCCGGGCAAGGTACAGCGCCTGGCCGGTGGCGGCGGAACGCATGCCGGTCAGCTCGGTTTTGGCGGTGTCGCCGCGAAAGGCGTTGACCACGTCGGCCTCCCATTCCACGGCGCGGTCGCGCAGGTTGGTGGGGTTCAGCACTGCTTCCTTGTAAGCGTAGTCAGTGTATTTCTGGCGCAGCCGGTTCATCATTTCGGTGGCGGCAAAGGCGGGCACGCTTTCCGGCAGGAAGGTATCCGGCTGGTAATCGAGCTTGGGGCTGATGTTTTTCTGCGTGTACTGGCGCATCGACAGCGCCGCCTCCATGATGACGCCGGCGTTGCGCAACACTTCGTCGCGGGCGTTTTGCTGGAGCAGGGTGTACGAAACGTAGCCGGTTACACCGAGGCCGAGGCCGAACACCAGCAGCAGTACCAGATTGAATTTAGTGCGAATTCCCATGGGGCACCCGAGAGAGTTGGTTTGTGAACTTCATTACGAGACTATTGTCCAAACAGATGCAATAAAGCGCCGGTAAAAAGCGTTGGCAATACAGTAATTTGCGGCGTAGAGTCACTTACAACCAGCGTATCCCGATTCCCGGGATCGCCTGAAAGGAGTCGTCATGAACACTTTCTCCTTACGAATGATGGCCTTATTGTGCACCTTCGGCGTCGCCGGCGCTGCCACGGCAGGGGTGACGGTGGCCTTTGTCGAGCCTAACCGCTTCACCGACATGCCGTTTTCCCCCTGGGAAAAGGACGTGGTGCTGAAAGATCTCGACCAATACCTGGTCAAACTGGGTACCAAGTACCTGCCGGCCGGGCAGGAGCTTGCCATTGAAATCCTCGACGTCGACCTGGCCGGACGCATCCACCTGGGTAGCGGCCGCGACATCCGCGTGCTGACCGGCGGCGCCGACTGGCCCATGATCGAAGTACGCTACACGCTCACCGCGGCCGGCAAAACCATAGCCAGCGGCACCCAGCGCATCGCCGACATGAATTATTTCAACAGCCACCTCCATACCGTCGGCCGCTCGCGCGAAACGCTCTATTACGAAAAGGCCATGCTGAACGACTGGTTCAAGGCCAAGTTCGGCGCGCAAGCGCAGAACTAGTTTTCGCGCGGCTTTCGCCCGGCCGGGAAAGCCGCGCGCACCGGGGCATCGCGATTATTGCGTCGCCAGTTCCCGCATCACCGGGGCGCCGGCGTGGACGCCGCCGATTTGCCACGAGAATACCCCGGCATAGGCACCGGTGAAATCCAGCCCTGCCGTGCCCACATTTTGCCAAGGGGATATGCCCGCATTGGTCGCCGGGCCGCCTGGCTGCTGCAAGTCTCCGCGACAAGATCTGGCGCCGGCATCGAGACGGCAATCGGGAATCAGATACCAACTGCCGCGGCCGTCGCTGCCATAGGTAAACCACGCCAGGGAAAGCGCGTCGCCACGCCGCGCCACGGTGACGCCACTCTCCAAGCCGCTGGAAATCCACCACACGCCGTCCAAATTCGCGTCGACCGCCAAAGTGTCGGGCGCGGCGGCGTTGGTCAGCATCGCTTGCGTACTTTGCGAAAACACCTCTACCGAGACCGACAACACGTTCGCGTTGCTTGCGTCCAAGGCAATCGTGCCGACCTTGGCGGCCATTACCTGGCCGGGATCGAGCTCGGCGCCCGACAGTAGCCCGCCTTGATAGGTCCAGCTGGTGTACAGGTCGGCGCTGCACTTGGCTTCCTGCAAGCGGCAAGCACTCGCGACG
>CAZCKI010000576.1:0-2167 GCA_964498815.1 uncultured Burkholderiales bacterium | reverse complement strand
GATTACATCAACCGCGCCATGCCGTGGAATGCGCCCAAGTCGCTGACGACGGAAGAGGTGTACGCGGTGACGGCGTACATCCTCCACCTGGGCGACATCGTGCCGGCGGACTTCGTGCTGTCCGACCGGAATATTCGCGAAGTGCAGAAGCGGCTGCCGAATCGCAACGGGGCCACGTTCTTTACCCCGATGTGGAACGTGCGCGGCAAGGGCGACACGCACAACACGCCGTGCATGAAGAATTGCGTGACGGAAATCACGATGGCGTCGATCTTTCCCGACTATGCGCGCAACGCCCACGGCAATCTCGCCGAGCAGAACCGCGTGATCGGGCCGGTGCGCGGCACCGATACCACGCAGGCACTTTCGACGGCACCTGCCGGCGCAGCGCTTGCCCCGGCAACAGCAGGCCATGCGGCCGATGCCGCCGAACTGGCCAAACAGCACAACTGCAACATCTGCCACCAGTGGGACAAGAAGGTGATCGGTCCGGCGTTCCGGGACGTCGCCGACAAGTATCGCGACCGCGCCGACGCCGAAAGCGTATTGCTGGCCAAGGTGCGCCAGGGAGGCTCGGGGGTTTGGGGTGCGACGCCGATGCCGCCGAATACCCATGTGCCGGAAGGGGATTTGCTGACGCTGGTGCGCTGGGTGCTCGCCGGCGGCCGGTCTTGAAGAACGGAAATACGGTACCATTGATGTGGAACTCGGCTGCGTAAAGCCGATCGAATTTCAACCTGCATTTACCGCGTAACGGGAGAGGTGTAGCGATGAACCAGAACAGACGAGAGCTGCTGAAAGCCGGCGGCGGCACCGCCGCGATGGCCCTGGCCGCGTCGGCCGGATTGCTCGGCAGCGGATCTGCCTTTGCGCAGGAATGGAACAAGACCGCCTTCGAGGGCAAGAGCCTCAACGAGGTGGTCAAGGCGCTCGGCGGTATGACGGCCACCGAGTCCAAGGATATTTCCTTTTTCAACACCGCCGATATCGCCGAAAGCGGTGCGACGGTCAGCGTAGGAGTGATCAGCAAGGTGCCGCGCACCGAGACCATCGCGATCCTGGTCGAAAAGAATCCCGCCGCGCTGTCGGCGAATTTCACCATCCCCGACGGCACCGAGAGCACGGTCCTGACGCGCGTCAAAATGGCGCAGACCTCCAATGTGTATGCCTTGGTGAAAGCGGACGGCAAGTACCTGTACGCCGTCAAGGAAGTCAAGGTCACCCTGGGTGGGTGCGGAGGCTGATCGCTCACCGCGTCGCGATTCGAACCAGCAATGCATCCCGCCCTCGCCGGCGGTGAAGAGGAGAAGGAAACATGTCAGATCCGATGAAGATTCGTGCCCAGGTGATGGGCGACAAGGTGGATGTCCGCGTGCTGATGGGCCACGAAATGGAAACCGGCCAACGCAAGGACGCCGCGGGAAAAATCATCCCGGCGTGGTTCATCCAGAGCGTCACCGCGACCTGCAACGGCAAGACCGTCTTATCTGCACAATGGGGCCCGTCGATTTCCAAGAACCCGTTCCTATCGTTCAGTTTCAAGGGGGCCAAGGCCGGCGACAAGGTCATCGTCACCTGGACCGACACCCGCGGCGACAAGCGCACCGACGAAGCCGTCATTTCGTAACTCCGCGAAGGAGAAACGCATGAAGAATTTTGCCCGCTGGATGACTCTGTTCGCGGCCTTGCCGCTGTTTCTGGGGGTGCCACAGGCGCAGGCCGCGACCGCGGATGATCCGGTCAAGGTGGTCTACCACGTCAGCGAAGGTCTCGACCAGGCGACCGCTGCGTTGCGCAATATCCGCAATCACCTTTCCGCCGATCCGAAGGTCAAGATCAGCGTGGTGACGCACGCCAACGGCATCGACTTCCTGCTCGACGGCGCCAAGGACAAGAACGGCAACTTGTACGACGCCAATGTGCAGGAGCTGGTGAAGATGGGCGTCGATTTCCGCGTCTGCCGCATCACTTTGGAACGCCGCAATATCGACCCGAAACGGGTGATCGAGGAAGCGAAGATTGTGCCGTCCGGTGTCGCCGAAGTGGCGCGCCTGCAGGCCAAGGAAGGTTACGTGTACCTGAAGCCGTAACAACACCGACACCGCAGCGAATAAGCGGGACCGCAGAGGAGAAGAAATGGGAACGAAAAGACTTTGGGCAGCATTGC
>CAZCKI010000575.1:0-2179 GCA_964498815.1 uncultured Burkholderiales bacterium | reverse complement strand
AGGCGGATGGCGGCGGTCTTGCCCAGCGCCACGATCAGCTTGGGCTGGATCAGATTGATCTGCCGGTCGAGAAACGGCGCGCAGCGGGCGGCTTCGTCGAGCGAAGGCGTGCGGTTGCCGGGAGGGCGGCATTTCACCACGTTGGCGATATAGACTTCGCGGCCGCGCTGCAACCCGGCTGCGGCGAGCATGGCGTCGAGTAGTTGCCCCGCCTGGCCGACGAAGGGTTCGCCCCTGGCGTCTTCGTCGGCGCCGGGGCCTTCGCCTACGAACAGCCAGGGCGCATCGGCGGCGCCCACTCCCAATACCGCCTGTTTGCGCTGCTTGCAGAGGTTGCAGGCCCCACAGGAGGCCGCTTCGGCGGCGAGGTCCTGCCAGTCTAGGGCGGCGATGCGCGCGGCCCGCGCGGGGTCGAGTGGCGGCAGCGAATCGACCGCCTGAGCGGCAGGTTTCGCGGCAACAACCCGCACCGGGGCGCGGCCGGGTGGTGCCGCAGGACGGTTTACTGCCGTATCGGCGGTGGCTGCCTGTGCTGCGGGCTCCGCTTGCGGCAGCAGGTGCGGGCGCAGTTCGTAGAGCGGCCACAACTCCAGCTCGCGCAGGTAATTTTCGTCGCGTCTCACAGCACACCGCCGCGACGAATATTGCGCGACAGGAACAACGCGTCTTCGCGCCCGGTGACGGCCGGATAGTAATCGCGGCGCAGGCCGACCTGACGGAAATCGAAACGCTCGTACAAGGCGCGCGCGGCCAGGTTGGACGGCCGCACTTCCAGGTAAAACTCGACGCAGTGCATGGCGCGCGCCTCGTCGATCAATCGCTCCAGGAAGCGCGCGGCGATGCCCTGCCGCTGCCAGCGATCTGCGACCGCCAGGTTCAAAAGATGCGCCTCGTCGACGGCGCGCATCAGCACCGCGTAGCCGACCAGTTCGCCGTGGATGAAGGCGCCCATGCAGAGGTAGCCCGAATCGAGCGAATCGAGGAAATTGCCGGCCGACCAGGGAAACACGTACACGGCGGTTTCGATCTGCACCACCGCGTCGATATCGGCCTCGCGCAGCATCTGGAAGCGCAGGTCGGCGAGCGGATCGACCAGTACCGCGCTCATGCAGCCACTCCTGCCGCCACGGCCGCGCGTTGTTGGGCACGTTCGGCGATGGTGAGTGCGACCTTGTTGCGAAGATACAGCGGCGCGGCTTGTTCCGGTGCGATCAAGGCCGACGGTCCGTCATGTGCAACCATTCTCGCGGCGATGCGCGCAACGTCGGCCGCCGACGGAAAAGTGGCTGCGGCCGGCGGCGCGAATTGGCCTGCATAGCGTGCGCGCAGCGTTGCCGCCAGCGGCTCGACGTGAAAGGCGCTGCCGATCGCCTGCCAGTCGTTGCCGTCGATCGCGGGCAGGTTTTCACGGGTCGCCAGCATCGGCTCGACCTCGGCGCGCCAGCCGCTGCCGGTGGAATCATCCTTACGATAGGCGGCGAAATAGTATTCGCCCATGCGGGCATCGTTGGCGACCAGCACCTTGTTGCCGCCGGCCTGCTCGGCCAGCGCCATCAGCGTCGGTACGGCTGCCAGACGTTTCCCCGCGCCCAGCGCCAGGCCCTGGGCGAGTCCGCAGGCGATGCGTACGCCGACAAACGAGCCCGGCCCCTGGCCGAAGGCAATGGCATCGAGTTCGGCAATGGTGGCGCCGGACTCGGCCAATAATTCCCGCAAGGCAGCCAGCGCCAGTTCCGAATGCCGCTGGCCGGCGTCGATGTCGCGCACGGTCACGCGCTCGCCGTCGGCCAGCGCCAACGACAGTCGTTCGGTGGAGGTTTCCAGCGCGAGAATCTTCATCGCACCATTATAACGGGCGGGCTATCTATTGATGCCGCTAACCCATGAATGTCATTCTGACCCTGGACTTGATCCCGGGAGAAGAATCTCGTCCGGCCAAAGACATCGCGTACGCCAATCAGATGAGATTCTTCGCTACGCTCAGAATGACAATTTTGGAAGCGTAGCGACTGGATTGAGTTGCCCTTTTCTACGCTTTCAGCCAATCCAGGGGCGCGAACTTCCCACCCAGCACGCGGCTGGAATCGCCGGCCCACCACTTATCGATAACGGTGGCGTACATCTGCCGAAAATCGACCGCGAACGGCAGGTTGCCGTTGCCGTCGAGGCGATTCAACTG
>CAZCKI010000574.1:0-2186 GCA_964498815.1 uncultured Burkholderiales bacterium | reverse complement strand
TTGTCACCCAAGACCATCCAGTACATGCTCTCCGATCATCTCGTCAGCCTGCGCGCGGCCTCACCCGCTACACCGGTGCTCGGCCCGCGTCCCGGCTTCGGCATGGGACTAGGCTTCGCGGTGCGCACCGACCTCGGCGGCGCTGGCTCGGCAGGCAGCATCGGCATGGCCGACTGGAACGGCGCCGGCGGCACCGGCTTCTGGATCGACCCGAAGGAGAAGCTTGCCGTGGTGTGGATGACGGCCGCACCCGGCCGCATGACCTACTACCGGCAGATCGTTCTCAACCGAGTGTATGCAGCGCTGCTGGAACCCTCGCCCTAAACTACGCTGCCAACTGGACAAGCTCCGTAAAGATCGCATCGCTCACTTCAATGCCGGCCTCGCTTGCCACCGCCAACTGATCGCGCCGCTGTCCCGGCAAACGCACACCTTCGTCGGCCAGCATCGCGGCGATCAGCGTCTCGATGCGCTCGAAGAACACCTCGCGTCCCGCCAGTGCACCCGGGTCGATCGCCAGGAATGCCTGGCCGATGCGCGGGCGGTTGCCGGCATCGGTAAAGAACGAATCCGCTTCGAAGCTGAACGCAGCTCCGGTCATCGCCACGCACAGCAGTTCCACCATCAACGCCAGCATTGCACCCTTGGCACCACCGGCCGGCAACATGGTGCCGTCCATTCCCGCCTGCGGATCGGTGGTGGGCCGGCCGTCGCGGTCGAGCGCCCAGCCTTCCGGAATCGACTCCCCCTTCTTCACCGCCATCATCAGCTTGCCGCGCGCCACCGCCGAGAGAGACAGATCGATCATCAGCGGTGCATCGTGCTCGCGCGGAAACACCGCCGCGACCGGATTGGTGCCGAACAGCGCGCGCTTGCCGCCCCACGCCGGCATCGCGGCGGGCGCGTTGCCGAAGGCGAGGCCGACCATGCCGGCCTTCGCCACCGCCTCCAGGTGATACGCAGCCACGCCGGCGTGATGGCTGTTGGTGACGCCCGCGAAGCACGCCCCGGCAGCCGATGCACGGGCAATTGCCTCGCGAATCGCCAGCGCACAGGCGGGAAACGACAAGCCGTCATCGGCATCGATGAGGCAGGCTGCCGCTTTCGCGTGCACCACGCGCGGATCTGCGCGGCCATTGACGCGATCGTGGCGAAGATGGCCCGCATACTGCGCGACGCGCGAGAGCCCGTGCGATGTCAATCCGCGCACTTCGGCGTACAGCAATGCATCCGCCGTCGCCGTCGCCATCGACGGTGAAGCGCCGGCTCGCTCCAGTGCGCGCACCGCCAGCCCCTGCAACTCACTCACATCGTGTCGCGACACCAGCTCTACCCCGATCAGGCGCTCTCGTACAAACGCGTCAACACGAACTCGCGATGCCCCAATGCCTCGGCCGCGGTGAGTCGTCCGTTGGCGGTGCGCAGCATCATGTCGAGCAACTTGTCGCCCGCCTGATCGAGCACCATCTCGCGTTGCAGCAGCGCGCAGGAATCGACGTCGATGTGTTCGCTCATGGTGCGCACCGTGCGCGGGTTGGCGCAGATCTTGATCACCGGCAGGATCGGATTGCCGATCACATTGCCCTGCCCGGTCGGGAAGAAGTGCACCACGTAACCGGATGCCGCGCATAGCGTCACCATTTCGGCGGCTGCAGAAGACGAGTCCATGAACCACAACCCCGGCCCGGTCGGTGTCTCGGCCTTGTCGATGACGCCGTCGACCAGGCACTTCTTGCCGATTTTTTGTATGTTACCCATCGCTTTTTCTTCGATGGTGGTGAGCCCTCCGGCGATATTGCCCTTGGTCGGCTGCGAATCGGAAAGGTCACTGGTCTTGTGGCGCTTGATCACTGCCTGGTAACGGTTGAAAACGCGCATGAAATCCTCGGCCACCTTCGGCGTGCGGCAGCGTTCCACCACCACTTTTTCGCCGCCGGTGATTTCGGTGGTCTCGCCGAACACCAGTGTCGCACCGACTTCGTAGAGCTTGTCGAAGGCATTGCCAACGGTGGGATTGGCGCCACAGCCGGAAGTCGTGTCGGACTCACCGCACTTGGTCGAGACCCACAGTTCGCCGATCGGGCATTCCTCGCGCTGCAGTTCGGACGCGTCTTGCAATAACTCACGCGCTGCCTTGGAGGCGCGCATGATGGTGTCGTGGTCGCCGTGCTGTTCGATGCCGAAGC
>CAZCKI010000573.1:0-2199 GCA_964498815.1 uncultured Burkholderiales bacterium | reverse complement strand
AGGCCCCCTTGGTGGTGCAGCGCTTCGGCGATATCAAACGTCTGGTCGAACAGACGTTGGACCCGATGGTCTCGGCCTATTTCAAGAACATCGCCCAGACCAAGACTCTGATCCAGCTTTTGCAGGAGCGTAGCGACATCCAGGAGCATTCTGGCGACGACATGCGTAACAAGTTCGCCAACTACAACCTGGAGTTGCAGGAAGTGCTGATCGGCACCCCGCGAGCGCAGGTCGATGCGCGCGGCAGCACCGACGGCACGATCGAAACGATCCTCACGCAGTTGCGCAATCGCCAGATCGCAGTCGAGCAGGTGGAAACCTATCGCCTGCAGGAAGCGGCGGCTCTGCAAGAACGCACGCTGCGCGAGCAGCAAGCCATCGCCGCGCAGCAGGCCAGTATCACCGGCTCGGTGCTATCCATCCAGATCAAGGAAAACGAAGGCCGCGCGGTGTTGGCGCAGGCGAAGCAACAGGCCGAAACCATCCAGGTCACGGCGCGGGCGACTGCGGACCGCGTGCGCATCGAAGGCCAAGGCGACGCCGACCGTATCCGCGCCGTGGGTCTGGCGGACGCCGACAAGATCCGCGCGACGGGTCTCGCCCAAGCCGAAGCCACCGCCAAGCAAGTGGAGGCGTTTGGCGGCCCCGAGTACCAGCTCAACAGCCAGGTGATGATGCGCTTCGCGCAGGCGATCGAGAACGGCAAGCTGCCGCTGGTGCCCAACATCGTGATAAGTAGCGACGGCAAATCCGGCAGCGGCAATCTGGTCGAAGCGATGCTGGCGATGATGCTGGCGGACAAGACACCGCGACCGAAAGCGGTGGTCGCGCAGTAGGCGGAAAAGCAGACGGCCCCGGAGACGGGGCCGTTTGTCATCAAAAGCGCCCACTGAAAGATGCGCACTTCTATTTTACGAGGCTTGTTTGAACGCGCCTCAGACCATGAGCATCCCGCTTCCGCCCAGAAGCACAACTACTTCCTCGCAGGGAAAAATTTCCGGCCAGAGTCATGGGCGGGATCCCAGTTGACCTCACCGTATCCCTAGTCAGCATTAAAACTTCCATCAGCCCACAAATGCAGGCGACAGGTGGTGAAAGGCTGCTTACCTCCATGAGACAGGCGGTCATGCAGTTTTCGGACGACAACCACAATCTCATACTCCATAGGAATTGACTTTTCTTTTGCAACGCCACCTTAATTTATTAGATAGCTGCCAGAAAGTTGGCAGTGGTCCGCCTCTCCCTGAAAGTCCACTATGAGTTCGACCCAGCCGGGCTCGACGCCTGCGAGTATAAGGTCGACAATTTCTTGAATGATCTGAGATTGATCAAACGTTTCCATTTCACCCGCCTGGCTGATTAAGGAATTGTTCCCGTTTTGGCGCCTCGCCATTTAGGCGAAACGTAACACTGAAAGCGCCGAGAACGACGAATCAGGCGCCCATCGTCTGCCTCAAACTGATATCGCCTTTCTGAATTCCAGAACGGAGCCAAAATCGTTCAATGCAGTTGGCACAAGCCCTGACCAAAGATCGGCATAAAGTGCGTAATTTACGCATCCTGATCCTATATTGCCTCTTTCAATTCCGAAACGGTGCCAAAATCACTCAATGCAACATTAAAGCTGTAGTCCATGTCAATTGCGCGCAAGGGAATCTGCGAAGATCTTTGCAACTCAAGCGCAAATTCAAAAGATTCATCCCCAAGCCCCTCTGCAGTGATGGTTTCCGCGTCCAGGCTAATGCGAATAATCGTGTTGCGTCCGTTCGCGGTATATTCGCATTCAAAAACCGCCCCAATGAAATTGCCTTTGCGCGGCTCGGAGACTCCGTGCATTGACGTGATGGCGTTAATTGTGGCATCAACGTCAAACTTCTTGTTCTCGCCGATATAGATCAATAGCTTATTCATGACGACTTAGGCTTTATTTGTGCAACGCTTGTCGGGACCGCTTTTATCTCTCCGGGCATTTTGTACCGAACAAGTATTCGGCAAAAGCACGGCACCGAGAGGAATTTTCTTGTCAGCACATTCATACTATTAACCGAGGCAACTGGATCGAAGACGGTTATCTGCCAAATTGAATCTCATCCTTCTATTGGGCTGACATTTTATTGTGCACATGGCGACAACTATTCGCATGCCGTAACGATAGCCTCACTAAGTCCAAGCTGGCCGAGAACGTCCAGAGCTCTCCTG
>CAZCKI010000572.1:0-2202 GCA_964498815.1 uncultured Burkholderiales bacterium | reverse complement strand
CAGCCACAGCGCGGATGCAGACACGACGACCAGCAGCGGCAGGGCGAACAGGTTGACCCTTTCCCACCCGGCGCTGGTGACCAGCACGCCCGAGGTCAGCGAAGAGATCACCATCATCACGAAAATGCACATGTCGTTGGTGCCTTGCGCCTTGGCCCGCTCCTCGGGCCGGTAGGTCTCGGTCAGCAGCGTGGTGCCGCCTATGTACATGAAGTTCCAGCCCACCCCGAGGAGCACCAGCGAAAGCCAGAAGTGCGCTACATCGACCCCGTCGAGCGCAATGCCGATGCACACGACATTGAGCGCCGCGCCGGTGAGGATGATGTTGACGACGCCGAAGCGCTTGATCAGGGAACCCGCCACCAGCGAAGGGGCGAACATCGCGATCACGTGGGAGGAAATCACGAATGCCGCATCGCCGAACGGGTGGCCGCACAGCCCCATGGCGATCGGCGTGGCCGTCATCAGCAGGTTCATCACGCCATAGCCGATTGCCCCGGCCAGCACTGCAACGATGAATTTCGGCTGTCTTGCTATCTCCCTAAGCGATCGCCCACCGCTCGCCTTTTCCTCTGCGCTGGGATTCGGGATCCGGGTCGAGGCCAGCAGACCTATCGTAACCAGGCAGAAGACGATCAGCAGCAGGTAGGCGCCAAGGAAGCGCTCCGGAAGCGCATCGACGGAAAACCGGCTGGTGCCCGGTCCGATGATGCCGCCGAGCAGGCCGCCGGCGAGCACGAGCGATATCGCGCGCGCCTTGTAGTCGATGGGCGCGACGTCTGCGGCGGCGAACCGGTAGTACTGGCCGGTGGCGTTGGATGCGCCGAAGATCAGAGTCCCGAGGCACAGCAGCCAGAAGTTGTGCATGCCTATGGCCATCGCACAAACGAGCGCGGCGGCGATTCCTGTGGCCGCGCCCGCGATCAGGCCTTGGGTGCGCCCCGCCTTCTTCATGTAGAGGGACGCCGGAAGCGTGGCGATCGCCCCGCCCAGGACCCAGGTCGTCACCGGCAGCGTGCCCATCGCCGGATTCTTCGTAAGCGCCATGCCGGCCAGTCCATTGATCGAGGCAAGGGTGGAACTGTTGCTGAAGAGCATCGCCTGGCAGGCGGCGAGCAAGGCTACATTGCGACCAGTACTGGTCATATATACAGTAATATAGGGGAGTCGTTGAAAGGCAATACACGCACATTCTACCGACCACGCCCGTGCAAAAGGATTTTCACAGCGAAATGCGCTCGATCAAGGTGCATGCGGCCCGCGCCGATTCCGTGGAGAAATCGCGTGGAGCCACGCACGCGCCACAAGGCCGGTTCGAGAAAGAGGCGCGCGAGGCCATCGACGATGGCTGGACGCCGGAGGACGAGGCGCCCCCGCCGCGCGAGACGACCGTCACCGAGGAACGCGCGCGCTCGATCATCTCGCGCAACGACTCGCCGGACGTGCCGTTCACCCAGTCGATCAATCCCTATCGGGGATGCGAGCATGGGTGCGTGTACTGCTATGCGCGGCCGAGCCATTCCTATCTCGAGCTGTCGCCGGGCCTCGATTTCGAAACGCAGCTGTTCGCCAAGGTCAATGCCGTTGAGCTGCTGAGAAAGGAACTCGGTGCCCGCGGCTATGTGCCGAGTCCGATTGCGCTCGGCGCAAACACCGACTGCTACCAGCCGGCCGAGCGCAGGTACCGCCTGACGCGCGGCATCCTCGAAGTGCTGGCCGAATGCAGCCACCCGGTGACGATCGTGACCAAGTCCGCGCTGGTCGAGCGCGACCTCGACCTGCTCGCGCCGATGGCGAAGAAGAACCTCGCCAAGGTGTTCGTCTCGATCGGCAGCCTGGACAGGGCGCTTGCGCGGCGGCTCGAACCCCGCGCCGCCAGCCCGCAGAGGAGGCTCGACGTGCTGCGCTCGCTTTCCGGCGCCGGCGTGCCGTGCGGGGTGATGGTCGCCCCGATCGTGCCGGCGCTTTCGGACAAGAGCATCGAGGAGGTGCTCGAAGCGGCGAGCCAAGCCGGCGCCGAGTCGGCAGCCTATATCGTCATGCGGCTGCCCAACGAGCTGAAGGGGATCTTCCGCGAATGGCTGGCGGTCCACTACCCCCTGCGCGCCGACCACGTCATGAGCGTGATCAACCAGCTTCGCGGCGGCCGCGACAACGACCCGCGCTTCGGCGAGCGCATGACCGGCACGGGCCTCTTCGCCG
>CAZCKI010000571.1:0-2204 GCA_964498815.1 uncultured Burkholderiales bacterium | reverse complement strand
GACGGCGGCCAAAGGCACCGGGCTGGGGCTCGCCATCGCCAGCGATCTGGCCGATATGCACGGCGGTAAAATCCTGCTGATGCCGGCCGCGGCCACCGCCAACGGCTCGCACTTTCGCGTAATGTTGCCGCAAGCACCGCGCTAACCCCACTTACGACACATGAGCAAAGCCCACCTGTTACTGGTCGACGACGACCCGGATCTCCTGAAACTGCTGGCGATCCGCCTGCGCGCGTCCGGTTACGGCGTCACCTCCGCCGACGGCGGCCCGCAGGCGCTGTCGATGATCGCGGCCGACCGGCCCGACCTCGTCATCACCGATCTGCGCATGGCCAATATGGACGGCATGGCGCTGTTTCGCGAGATCGGCCATCGCTACGCCGGGCTGCCGGTCATCATCCTGACCGCGCACGGCACCATTCCCGACGCGGTCGCCGCCACCCAGGAAGGCGTGTTCGGCTACCTCACCAAGCCCTACGAAGCCGGTCACCTGATTTCGCAGATCGAACGCGCGCTGGCATTGCACGGCACCAGCACCGGCTCGCGCGCCGGTCGCGATGCGTCCTGGCGCGCCGAGATCGTCGCCAAGAGCCCGGCGATGGAGGAACTGCTGATCCGCGCCGAGCGCATCGCGCAAAGCGATGCCAGCGTGCTGGTGCAGGGCGAAAGCGGCACCGGCAAGCCGTTCGTGGCGATCAACTGCGGCGCGATCCCCGAGGCGCTGCTCGAATCGGAATTGTTCGGCCACAAGAAAGGCGCTTTCACCGGCGCCATCGCCGACCACCCCGGCCTGTTCCTGGAAGCCGACGGTGGCACCCTGCTGCTCGACGAAATCGGCGATATGCCCCTCACCCTGCAGGTGAAGCTGCTGCGGGTGCTGGAAGCGCGCGAAGTGCGCGCGGTCGGTTCTACCAAGACGGTGAAGGTCGATGTGCGGGTGATTTCGGCGAGCCACCGCGACCTGGCCCAGGCGCGCGCCGACGGCACCTTCCGCGAGGATTTGTTTTACCGACTCAACGTCGTCACCCTCACCATCCCGCCGCTACGTTCGCGCCGCGAAGATATTCCATTGTTGCTCGCGCACTTCCTGAAGCTGCTCTCCGCCCGGTATGGAAAAACCGTCAACGCGTTTTCGCCGGACGCGCTGGAAATGATGATCGCCGCCCCCTGGCCCGGCAATGTGCGGCAACTCTTCAACGTGGCCGAACAAGCGGTCGCGCTCAGCACCACCGACATGGTGCCGCGCAAGGTGGTCGAGCAGGCCATGCAGCTCGAACAACAGAACATCGATTCCTTCGAAGAAGCGCGCCGTCGCTTCGAGCACGATTATCTTTCGCGCCTGCTCACTCTCACGCAAGGCGGCGTCACGCGTGCAGCCAAGCTCGCCAAGCGCAATCGCACCGAGTTCTACAAACTGTTGCAACGCCACGGCCTCGAGCCCGCGCATTTCAAGTCGGCCAAGAATAGCTAAGGTATAAAAACCAAAAGCTTTGAACCACAGAGGGCACAGAGAAGCTCGAAAGCACTCAAGGTTTTCTCTGTGTTCTCTGTGTCTCTGTGTTGAAGCTTTTTGCTTGCACCTGCCGGGCTATCCAAGCATCCGGAATCGCATCGCGGAGTACATCGAATTCGATGGCGCGAAAAATAGTAAATAAGTCACAACACCCCAGTCGTTTTTAGACGACAGGCAATTCCCTGTAGATTCAATACCTTAAGTTTTGGGTAGGACAGTGTCGTGGACAGGCGACGAAATCGCTCCCATTGCCTTGTGATGCAGTGCACACTTTCACATTAACTTATTGTTTTTATGCGAACTTTCAGAGTTGGCACGGCAGTTGCTGTTACTACCTTTGAATACCTGCGGACGCCCATCCTCCCTGGGCGCTTTGACGAAATGGATAGGTCCCCAGATCGTCAAGCAAGTCCTCCTCCGGTATTCGAGAGTGCGCCTTGAAGGGCCGTCGAAAGACGGCCCTTTTTTTTGTGCCCGCGTGGCGCGGCGCCACCCTCCAAGAATTTCATCCCATACAGAATGTGGTCTCCGCGCCCGTCATTCCGGCGAAAGCCGGAATCCAGTCCATTCCAATTGGTAAAAAGGGACGGACTGGATTCCAGCCTACGCTGGAATGACGGTGTTTTAGACTTGACCGAATGCCATGACGCTCCAACCCCTTTATGATGCGAAGTCACATTCTCCACACACC
>CAZCKI010000570.1:0-2204 GCA_964498815.1 uncultured Burkholderiales bacterium | reverse complement strand
TTGGTGCTGCCGCCGAACGCCTTCTTGAGCTCTTTGACCTGGTCGGCGATGGCCATGATTTCGCGAATCGCCTTGCCGTATTCGCGGCCGTCGTAGAGCGCGCCGATTTTCTTGAGGATATCCTCGCGCTTGTCGAGCCCGGCAAGCCAGCGCTTGGGCTTGATCTCGGCCAACTTGCCCTCGAACTTCTTGCTGATGAAACCGGCGGCGCGGCTGGCGATATTGATGTACTTGCCGATCAGGTCGCTGTTGACGCGCGCGACGAAATCGTCCGGGTTGAAGTCGAGATCCTCGACCTTTTCCGTCAACTTGGCGGCGATGTAATAGCGCAGCCATTCCGGGTTCATGCCGATCTCTATGTACTTCTGCGGCGAAATTCCGGTGCCGCGCGACTTCGACATCTTTTCGGCGTTGAAGGTGATGAAGCCGTGCACGAATACATTGTTTGGCACCTTGCGTCCGGCGAAGTGCAGCATGGCCGGCCAGAACAAGGTGTGGAAATAGACGATGTCCTTGCCGATGAAGTGATACTGCTCGACCTTGTCGTCGTCCATGAAATCGTCGAAGCTGCGCGCCTCGCCGTTGGCCTTGGCCTTGCCCGATTCGAAATAGGCTTTCAGGCTGGCGAGGTAGCCGACCGGCGCATCCAGCCAGACGTAGAAATACTTGCCCGGCGCATCCGGGATCTCGATGCCGAAGTAGGGCGTGTCGCGCGAGATGTCCCAGTCGTTAAGGTTTTTGCCACCGTCACCCAGCCACTCGGCCAGCTTGTTGACGACCTCGGGTTGCAGCTTCGTGTCTTTTACCCAGCCATTCAGGAACTCGATGCACTTCTTGTCGGACAGCTTGAAAAAGAAGTGCTCGGACTTCTTCAGCACCGGCTTGGCGCCGGTGATGGTCGAATAGGGGTTCTTGAGGTCGGTGGGCGCGTAGACGGCGCCGCAGTTCTCGCAGGCATCGCCGTACTGGTCCTTGGTGCCGCACTTGGGGCACTCGCCCTTGATATAGCGATCCGGCAGGAACATGCTTTTGACCGGGTCGAAAAACTGCTCGATCTCGCGGGACACGATCAGCTTGCTGGCCTTGACCTTTTTGTAGATCGATTGGGCGAGTTCGGTGTTTTCCGGCGAATGCGTCGAATGCCAGTGGTCGTAACTCATGTGGAAGGCCTGCCAGTCGGCGTCGTGCTCGGCGCCGACACGCGCGATCAGTGTCTCCGGTGTAATGCCCTCGCTGTCGGCGCGCAGCATGATGGCCGCGCCGTGAGTGTCGTCGGCGCAGACAAAATGCACCTGGTGCCCTTGCATGCGCTGGTACCGTACCCATATGTCGCCGTACAGCTGGTCGACGATGTGGCCGATGTGCAGCGGGCCGTTGGCATAGGGCAGGGCGGTGGTGACGAACAGTTTGCGGGTCATTTCATTGCGGCCGTCGGCGGCCGGGTTCTTTTCGCGCGCGATCGGCGCAATTCGATATTCAGCCCCCCGATTGTACCAAGTGCCATCGGCAATGAACACAGAATTGAGCAAGGATCGCCACTGCCTTTCCGTTAAAATGACACGTCGATTTCCCGTCGTGAATGGAACACCATGAGCACCACCGTAGAACAAGTCAAAAACGCCTTGCGCGAGCTGATCGACCCGGTCACCAACGAAAACTACGTCGACGGCAAGTCGGCCAGGGACATCAAGGTCGAAGGCGACCTGGTGGCGTTGGAAATCGTGCTGGGCTACCCGGGAAAAAGCGTCACCGAAGGCATCCGCAAGCAGGTCACCGAGCGCCTGAAGCAGGTGGACGGCGTCAGGAACGTGTCGGTGAACGTCTATTCGAAAATCGTCTCGCATAGCGCCCAGCGCGGCGTGAAACTGAATCCCGGCATCAAGAACATCATTGCGGTGGCATCCGGCAAGGGTGGCGTCGGCAAATCCACTACCGCCGTCAACCTGGCGCTGGCGCTGGCCGCCGAAGGTGCGGTGGTGGGTATGCTCGACGCCGACATCTACGGCCCCTCGCAGCCGATGATGCTGGGCATCACCGGCCGCCCGCAGTCCAGGGACGGCAAGGTGATGGAGCCGATGGAGGGCCACGGCATCCAGGCGATGAGTGTTGGATTCCTGATCGATCCGGAAACGCCGATGGTATGGCGCGGCCCGATGGTGACCCAGGCGCTGGAGCAGCTATTGAATGAAACGCGCTGGGCCAAC
>CAZCKI010000569.1:0-2218 GCA_964498815.1 uncultured Burkholderiales bacterium | reverse complement strand
CGCTAATGTGATCGAGGCGGCTGCGGGTGGCGCAGCGCTCGGCTTGAAAATCGCCGTCAACGTCGGCGCCATGCTGCTGGCCTTCATCGGCCTGATCGCGCTCTTGAACGGCGTGATCGGCGGGCTGGCGGGCTGGGTGGGCTTCGAGGGCGTCAATATGGAGACGCTGCTGGGCAAGGTGTTCGGGCCGGTGGCGTACATGCTCGGCGTAGCCCCGGAAAACATGGCCTTTGCCGGCAACCTGCTCGGGCAAAAGCTGATCCTGAATGAATTCGTGGCCTATGTGAATCTGGCGCCGTATCTGAAAGACGCCGCCGCTGTCACCGCCGCAGGGCTCACGGTGATCGATGCGCGCACGCTGGCGATCCTGTCCTTTGCCTTGTGCGGCTTCTCCAATTTCACCTCGATCGCCATCCTGGCCGGCTCATTTTCCAGCGTGGCCCCGCATTTGCGCGGCGACGTGGCACGCTTCGGCCTGCGCGTGGTGGCGGCTTCGACCTTGTCGAACCTGATGTCGGCGACCATCGCCGGCATTTTCCTGGGTTTGAAGGTGTGAGGAGCCTTTATCAAATTTGCGAAATTCACCCGTCGTCCCGGCGAAAGCCGGGACCCAGCGTCTCTCTTTGCTTTGGCGATGTACGCCACTGGACCCCGGCTTTCGCCGGGGCGACAATTTTGGGATAGGTTCCAACTATGATCCCGCAGGAAATCATTCGTAAAAAGCGCGACGGCGGCGAGCTTTCGCGCGCTGAGATCGACGCTTTCATCGGCGGCGTCTGCGCCGATACCGTGAGCGAAGGGCAGATCGCGGCCTTCACCATGTCGGTGTTTTTCAAGGGCATGACGCGCGACGAGCAGGTGGCGCTGACCTGCGCGATGCGCGATTCCGGGCGGGTGCTGCAATGGAAGCATCTCAATCTGCCCGGCCCGGTGGTCGATAAGCATTCCACCGGCGGGGTGGGCGATCTCGTTTCACTGCCGATGGGGCCGATGATCGCGGCCTGCGCCGGCTTCGTGCCGATGATCTCCGGGCGGGGCCTCGGCCACACCGGCGGCACGCTGGACAAGCTCGATACGGTGCCGGGGTACCGCACCAATATCGAAGTGGACGAATTCCAGAAGGTGGTGCGCGACGTGGGGGTGGCCATCATCGGCCAGACCGAGGACCTGGCCCCCGCCGACAAGCGCATCTATGCGACGCGCGATGTGACGGCGACGGTGGAATCGATTCCGCTGATTACGGCCTCGATCCTTTCCAAGAAACTTTCCGCCGGGCTCGATGCGCTGGTGATGGATGTGAAAACCGGTTGCGGCGCTTTCATGGATACCCACGCCAAATCGGCGGCGCTGGCGCGCAGCATCGTCGAAACCGGCAACGGTGCGGGTATGAAGACGGCGGCGCTGATGACCGATATGAACCAGCCGCTGGCGCCGTGCGCGGGCAACGCCATCGAAGTGCGTTGCGCCATCGACTATTTGCGAGGCGGACACAGCAAGGACCCGCGCATGGGGCGGCTGCACGAAATCACCATGGCGCTTTCCGCGGAGCTGCTGGTGGTGTCGGGTATCGCACCGAATCGCGAGGATGCGCTGCGGCGGCTGCAAAAATGCCTGGACGACGGCAGTGCCGCCGAACGCTTCGCCAAAATGATTGCAGCCCTGGGCGGCCCAGGCGACCTGATGGAAAACCCGGCCGCGCATTTTTCGGCGGCACCGGTGATGGTGCCGGTGCACGCCGCGCGCAGCGGATTCGTGACAGCGATGGATACCTACGCGCTCGGCATGGCGGTGGTGTCTCTAGGCGGAGGGCGCCGCCGCGCCTCCGACAAGATCGACCCGGTGGTGGGTGTGACCGGGTTTGCCGCCTTGGGCGATGCTGTGAAGGCGGGCGACAAATTGGCGACGGTGCACGCGCGCGACGCGCGCGCGGCTGAAGAGGCGGTGGCGCAGGTGGCGAAGGCGATAGGTATCGGTGATGTGGCGGCGGCGGAGTTGCCTTGCGTGTATCCGATGGACGCGTGAGGCTAACGCTCTCAAAGCTGTCATCCTGAACGCAGTGAAGGATCCCATCCGGTAAATTCGCGCAGGTGCTTTCGTAGACGCAGAGTGTCTTGCAAGCGGATGAGATTCTTCGTCGCAAAAACGCTCCTCAGAATGACATGCGTTTTTTTACTTGCTCCTCCAGATGACAATTATTAGAGATTGTCATCCTGAACGC
>CAZCKI010000568.1:0-2224 GCA_964498815.1 uncultured Burkholderiales bacterium | reverse complement strand
ATTTTCAATCGCCCGCAATGCGCGTACCGTATCGACATCACACTCCGGAAGATAGCCATGTTCGAATCCGCCGAGATCGGCCACAAGATCAAGAAAGCCGACTTCCAGCGCGAAGAGGCGAAGCTGCGCCGCGCGCTGCTCGATGCCCAATACCAGTTGCTGGAACAGGGCAAGTTCCCGGTTGTCATCCTGGTCAATGGTGTGGACGGCGCCGGCAAGGGCGAGACCGTCAACCTGTTCAACGAGTGGATGGACCCGCGCCATATCCACACCCACGCCTTCGGCGCCTCCACCGACGCCGAACGTGCGCGGCCGGAAATGTGGCGCTTCTGGAAGGCGCTGCCGCCGAAGGGGCGCATCGGCATCCTGTTCGGCTCCTGGTACACCGACCCGATCCTGCAGCGCGTGATGGAAAGCGAAAGCGGCGCCGAATTCGAGCAGCGGCTGGCCCGCATCCGCGATCACGAAAGGATGCTGGTGGCCGAGGGTGCGCTCATCATCAAGCTCTGGTTCCATCTCTCCAAGGCTGCGCAAAAGACCCGCCTGAAAACGCTCTCGGCGAAAAAGAAAACCGCCTGGCGCGTCAGCAAGGACGACTGGAAGCACTTCAAGCACTACGACGAGTTCGTCGGCGTTTGCGAACACGCGCTGCGCGAAACCTCCACCGGAGAGGCGCCCTGGGACATCATCGACGGCAGCAACCACGAATACCGCTCGCTCACCGCAGGCCGCCTGTTGCTGGTAGCACTCAAGCGCCGCCTCAAAGGCGCGCCACCGGTGATCTCGCCGGTGGAGCCGGTGCCGCAGGCCGCAATCGACAGGCGCGACGTGCTCAATACCGCCGATTACACACGAAAACTCGATCGCGCAGCATATTCGCGCAAACTGGAAAAGCTGCAGTCGGAATTCAATATGATCACCCGCCACAAGAAGATTCGCGACCGTTCGCTGGTGATGGTGTTCGAGGGCATGGATGCGGCCGGCAAGGGCAGCACCATCCGGCGCATCACCTGCGCGATGGACGCGCGCTATTACCACGTCGTGCCGATCGCGGCGCCCAGCGACGAGGAGCGCGCGCAACCTTATCTCTGGCGCTTCTGGCGGCACGTGCCGGCGCACGGTCACGCGGTGATATTCGACCGGTCCTGGTACGGCCGCGTGCTGGTCGAGCGCGTGGAAGGCTTCTGCAGCGAAAACGACTGGTTGCGCGCCTATCACGAGATCAACGAATTCGAAACCCAGTTGGCCGAGAGCGGCGCCATCGTCGCCAAATTCTGGCTGGCGATCAGCCCGGCCGAGCAGTTGCGGCGCTTCAAAGAACGGCAGAAGACGCCGCACAAGCAGTTCAAGATCACCGACGAGGACTGGCGCAACCGCAAGAAATGGCCGCAATACGAGCGCGCCGTGGCCGATATGATCGACCGCACCTCCACCGACGTAGCCTCCTGGCACGTCGTCGCCTCCAACGACAAGCCTTGGTCGAGGGTGGAAACGTTGCGTCGCCTGGTCGAAACCATGGAGCACGCCCTCGACCGTTGAGCGGATACTCCCCACCGCTCAACCGGCTTTACCGGCACGGGGGCTTTCCAAACGCGGCAGTCGGCATATACTTACGACTTTGGCCACGCATTTTTGCCGCACAGGCTGCCGATTTGAAAAAGAAACCTTCCGACTCGCTCGAATGGAGTCCTAACCGCCACAACCTGTTCCTGCCGAACCGGTTGCCGGCGCGCGGCCTCGGCCTGGTCTTGCAACGGCTGTTCGCCTTCAGCATCGCCTTGTCGGTTTTCATTGCCCTGGCGCTCTATTTCCGTTCGCCGCTGCCGGTCATTGCCGAATCGCCGGTCCTGGCGCGGGCCGCGGCCGCTCCCGACAAGCTCGCCGCCGCTTCGGTATTGAAGATCGATCCTTCCGCGACTTCCTTGCACCGCCCGCAGATCAAACCCGCCTTGCCGAGTGCGCCAGTGCAGGCGTGGCTGGAAGGCCGCGATTGGCCGCGGCTGTATAAGCAATTGGCGGCTGCACCGGCCACCGCCGAAAACCGTTACCTGCGTGCCGAGCTGCTGGTCAACTGCGCCAAGCGCGGCAATGCCGTGCCGGCCTCGGCCACGCGCGAGCAGCGGCGCAACAATTTCATCGCGCAACTGGTACGCAACGACCCCACCTACGACAAGCGTATAGCCGCCTGGGACGCCCTGAACCGCGACCGCTGCGGCGACCTTGC
>CAZCKI010000567.1:0-2244 GCA_964498815.1 uncultured Burkholderiales bacterium | reverse complement strand
GCGGGCGATGGTTTGGGCGGCTTCCAGATTGGTCTTGAAGATGGTGTCGTCGAAGCTGCGGCCCGACACGAAGGCGCCGGTGTTGACGTCGACCGTGGTGAGCGCCTCGGTCTGGTCGATGATCACGTAGCCGCCGGACTTGAGATCGACGCGACGCTGCAGGCCGCGCTCGATTTCGTCTTCGACGCCGAACAGGTCGAACAACGGCCGTTCGCCGTTGTAGTGCTCCAGGGCGCCCAGCGAATTGCGCATATAGGCCTGCGCAAACTCCTGCATGCGCGTGTGCGTCTCGCGCGAGTCGACGATGATGCGTTCGGTATCGGTGGTGACCAGGTCGCGCAATACCCTGAGGCTGAGGTCTAGATCCTGGTACAACAGGGCTTGCGGCGCGGCAGTCGCCGCATGCTCGTTGATACCGCGCCAGAGCTTGATGAGATAGGCGATGTCGGCGGTGAGGTCCTCGTCGGAAGCGGCCTCGGCGACGGTACGCACGATAAAGCCGCCGGTCTCGGCCTCCGGCATCAACTGATGGACCTTTTCGCGCAGGTGCTCGCGCTCGGCCTCGTCTTCGATGCGTTGCGAAATACCGATGTGCTGGTCGCCGGGCAGGTATACCAGCAGGCGTCCTGCGATCGAAATTTGCATCGACAGTCGGGCGCCCTTGCTGCCGATCGGGTCCTTGATGACCTGCACCACCAGGGTCTGGCCTTCGTGCAGCAGTTTTTCGATCGGCTTTTGTTCGGCGCTCTTGTTGCCCGACCAGATATCGGCCACGTGCAGGAAGGCCGCGCGGGCGAGGCCGATTTCGATGAACGCCGATTGCATGCCGGGCAATACGCGACCGACGCGGCCCAGGTAGATATTGCCGACTAGGCCGCGATTGGAACTGCGCTCAACGTGCAGTTCCTGCACGGCGCCCTGTTCCATGATGGCGACGCGCGCTTCCTGCGGCGTGACGTTGATGAGGATCTGTTCGTTCATTTTCTTATTCTGTGCCGAACGGGCGGTTGGTGCCGGACTACAAAACGATGCCGCATTGTCGCAGCAGGTTCGCCGTCTCGTACAGCGGCAGTCCCATCACGCCGGAATAGCTGCCGGACAGCTTGCTGATGAATTTAGCGGCCGCCCCCTGCACCGCATAGGCGCCGGCCTTGTCCATCGGTTCGTTGCTGTCGACGTAGGCTTTGATGGCGGTGTCGGTCAGTTTGGCGAAAGTCACAAAACTGGTCGATACCGCGCGATAAATCTCGTTCTCGTAAGCACAGGCGAGCGCGGTCAACACCTGGTGGGTCTGCCCGGACAGCATTTGCAACATGCGTATCGCATCCTTGGCGTCCAGCGGCTTGCCGAGGATCTCGCCGTTCAGCGTCACGGTGGTATCGGCCGCCAGCACCGGTCGCGCGGTCAGCTTGCGGGTACGCATGACCTTGAGGGCGAGGGTTGCCTTCAGGTCCACCACGCGTGACACGTAGTCGAGCGGACTTTCGCCGGTATGGGGCGCCTCGTCGACCTCGCTCGGTTCGTCGTGGCCGGGGCGCGCCTGTTCGCGCAGCAGCAGCAGCTCGTAGTGCACGCCGATTTGCTTCAAAAGCTCGCGGCGGCGCGGGCTTTTGGAAGCGAGATAGATGATGTTGGGAGAGTGCGCCATATCATTCGCGATGGTAGGGGTGATTGTGCAAGAGCGACCAGGCGCGATAGCACTGCTCGGCCAGCAACACCCGCACCATACCATGCGGCAGCGTGCAGCCGGACAGAGACACGACGCGCGCGGCGTTTTTCTTGACAGAAGGCGCCAGTCCGTCGGCGCTGCCGATGACAAAGGCGGGGCTGACACCCTCCGCCATCCAGCGCGACATCCATTGCGACAGCTCGCGGGTGGTGAGCGGCGCACCGCGTTCGTCGAGGACGATGCGTTCGCAGCCCTTCGGCAATGCCGATTCGATGCGAACGGCTTCGGCTTCCAGCACCCGCTCCACCGCCTTGCCGTCGCGGTCGCCCGGTTTTAGTTCGACCAATTCCAGGCGCGCCTCCGGCGGCATGCGTTTGGCGTATTCCTCGTAGCCGCTTTTCACCCATTCGGGCATCTTGTGGCCGAGGGCAAGCAGGGTGATCTTCATCTAAGGCAGTCCGGAACCAGGCGGTACGTGTCGCGCCTAGTTGACCGTTTTGCGCTTCGCCGTAGCCGGTTTTTTGGCGGTCGTCTTATGTACAGCCGGCTTTTTGGCGGTCGTCTTTTGCATAGCC
>CAZCKI010000566.1:0-2244 GCA_964498815.1 uncultured Burkholderiales bacterium | reverse complement strand
AGGTAGCGAGCGCCGCCTATCCCGACGACACGCAGTTCGACAAGAAGAGCAAGGACGTCGACCCCAAGGCCAGCCGCGAAAACCCGCGCTGGATGCTGGTCGACGTCAAGTTGGTGAAAAAAACCCGCCTGATTTCGCTGGCCGAAATGCGCGAAGCGCCGGCGCTGGCCGACATGGTCACGTTGAAGCGTGGCAATCGTCTTTCCATTACGCCCGTGACGGAGAACGAGTGGAAGGCAGTGCTGAAAATGTCTGGGGCTGGGGGCTAGGGACTGGGGGTTGGGCCGTCTCGACGCTACCGTTCCCGCGTAATGCATCACCGCCGAATTCTTTCCATTTCAAGCGATCGCCATTCGATATGTTCTCCGCCGCGCCTTGTAGTCCCCAGCCCCTAGCCCCCAGCCCCTAGCCCCTAACACCCGCCCTCAGCCCCGACCCTAAAATGGAACCAAGTTACTGGGCGATTTATCTCGCCGCGGGCGTATTCGTCGGCTTCTTCGCGGGGTTGCTCGGCATCGGCGGCGGCTCGGTGATGGTGCCGATCCTGTCGCTGACCTTTATCCAGCTCGGCTTCTCCACCGATCACGTCATCCACATGGCGCTCGCCACTTCCATGGCGACCATCCTGCCCGGCGCCATTTCCAGCGCGCGTGCCCACCATCAGCACAATGCGGTCAACTGGCCGCTGGTCAAGCAAATGACGCCAGGCATCCTGGCCGGCACCCTGGCCGGCACCGTGTTCGCCTACTTCGCGACCACCGGTTTCCTCAAGGTTTTCTTTGTCGGCTTCATCTGTTTTCTGGCGGCGCAGCTCCTGTTCAACATCAAGCCGCAGGCGCATCGCGAGCTGCCGGGTCGCGCCGGCATCGTCGCGTTCGGTTTCCTGATGGGGTTCGTCTCCAGCCTGGCCGGCATCGGCGGAGCGGTGCTGACCATCACCTTCCTGACCTGGTGCAATGTGCGCATTCACGACGCCATCGGCACCTCCGCCGCGATCGGCGTGCCGATCGCCTTTGCCGGCACCATTGGTTATATCGTCACCGGGACAATGGATCATCAGTTGCCACCGTGGAGCCTGGGCTACGTATACCTGCCGGCCTTCGTCGGCATGGCTGTCACCAGTTTTCTGGTCGCGCCGCTGGGTGCCAAGCTCGCCCACCGGATGCCGGTCGAGCTATTGAAGAAAATTTTTATGCTGTTCCTGGTCAGCCTCGCCATCAAGATGGCGATTTCGGTGTAACAAGCCGTCTGTTCTTGTACCGCGCCAACAATTGCTGCGGCACAGCAATCGTTTGACGCCGATCAAAAAACACCGCTTTCCCCTTGGGTACCCTGATCACAGGTTCGCAATGTATTGCGGATCGTTTGTTACTACATCCAAGGGAAATATCATGAAAAGAAGCATCGTTGCGGCCGCCATCGGCTGTCTGTTCGCCATATCAGCCCAAGCGGCGGAAGGTGATCTATTCGTGCGCGTGCGCGCCATCGACATCGCGCCCTCGGCGAGTTCCAGCATCGCCGGCCTGGACGTGAAATCGCAAGCGGCGCCCGAACTCGATTTCACCTGCTTCCTGACCAAAAATGTCGGTGCCGAGTTGATCCTCGGTACGGCGCGCCACGACGTCACCTTGAACGGCGCCAATATCGGCAAGGTTTCGCACCTGCCGCCGACCCTGACCCTGCAATACCATTTTGCGCCGGACACTGACGTGCGTCCCTATGTCGGCGCAGGCATCAATTACACGCGCTTTTACGACGTCAGCCTCGCCAACGGCGCCATTACGATGGACAAAAGCAGTTTCGGCGGCGCCTTGCAGGCAGGGG
Organism: uncultured Burkholderiales bacterium; assembly: GCA_964498815.1. GTDB lineage: Bacteria > Pseudomonadota > Gammaproteobacteria > Burkholderiales > Usitatibacteraceae > UKL13-2. The sequence goes on along the minus strand of CAZCKI010000566.1, from coordinate 420 downwards.
TCGATTTTGCCGTCAGCAAGAATGCCTTCATCAATATCGACGTGAAGAAAATCTACATCCAGAGCGATCTTTTCTCGGCGGGCGCCAAGATCACCACGCTGAAAATCGATCCGGTGGTGTTCGGCGTGGGCTTCGGCTGGAAATTCTAGTCGCGCGTCTCTCTACAAGCCGTTCCACTCGCGCATCAGCTGCTCGAACAATTCCACCGATTGGCCGATGCGCGCAAGCGAACACCATTCATCGGTCTGGTGCGCGAGTTCCGGTTGCCCTGGGCCCAGCACCACCGCCGGCACGCTGATACCGCTCGCTGCCGAGTAGCCGCGTTTCAGATCGGCCCCGTCGGTCGAGAACATAATGGTCTTCGCCGTCGGTGCGTTATCGGTGAATGGCGTGGCCGCGGCGAACACGCTCTCGATCCAC
>CAZCKI010000565.1:0-2246 GCA_964498815.1 uncultured Burkholderiales bacterium | reverse complement strand
GGTACCGTCAACCCCAGAATGGGCGGATAGACATCGCCGCAACCGCCGGTTGCCCAGAAGAAATCGTCCCACCAAGCCGCCGTCGGCAGGCCGTTGACGAACAGGGCCACCGGGTCTCCCAGGCAGGATTTCATGGTGCTGCCCTTGAGCAGCAACCAACTTGCCAAGGTCAATCCCGCCAACGCAAAACAGGCGGCCAGGCCGGCATACCATCGCGTGCCCCGCGGGCCAGGCCCATGCACAGCCGCGACGGCGCAGACTAGGGCAATCCCCAGAAACGCATAGCGCTGCAGGATGCAGAACGGGCAGGGTTGTTGGTGCTGTGGCCCGTGTTGCGCGTAATACGCAACCGCCAACAGGCCGATACACAGGATGGCGACGCCGCCAAAGGCGGCGCGGACGGAGAATTGGATACGCATAAGCGGCTTGGACGCTACACCAGCACGCGAAGTTCACGCAGCAGCACCGATAGCATGGCGAGGTCGGATTCGCGCGCCCCCTTCAGGTCGTCCATCACTTCGCGCATCCTTGCCAGCGACTTGTCGTAATGCGTTTCCCAACTGCCGATCAGGGAGCCGGTGGTGCTGACCTTGGGCGAAAGCTGCAATACTCCCTCGGTCAATTGGCGCTGCAAATTGGCGAGGTCGTCGCGCATCGCGGCACGCGCCATCGCCTGCCAATGCGTATCGGTTGGCAGCGCCGCCACACGGCCCGCCACCCAGCGCAAGCCAAGGCGGCCGGTCAGGGAGAAATAGACGGCTGCGCATAACTCGACCGCACGGCCGGACAGTCTCGACACTTCGACGATGTCCAGCACCGAATACATGGCGTCCAGCCGTGCGATGCCGGCGGCGAGTTCCGCCGGCACGCCCTGCGTGGTCAGGCGGGCTTCGGCCGCCTGCAAGGCAGCGAGGTCGTCGCCCGACAACAGCGTTCCCAGCTTGCCGGATACGGTCGCGGTGCCCGGGGCGAACACCTCGAGCACTTTGGCGATCGGCATCTTTTCCGACCGCCGCCGCAGGAACCAAAGCGTCGCACGCAACACCAGCCGGCCCGCTTCGATCAGCATTTCGTTTTGCGTCGCAGCGGAAATGCGGCCATCCTGTTCGTCGATGGCAATCCAGAGATCGCCTACGCGGAAAATATCGCGCGCCAGAGTAAAGCAGCGCACCACTTCGTTGGCGGTGGCGCCGGTCTCCTCGCGCATGCGCTGCACGAATACGCTGCCGGTGCGGTTGATGGTGCCGTTGGCGATCTCGGTGGCGACGATTTCGCGCTTGAGCGGGTGCGCCGGCATCGCCTGGCGAAAGCGCTGTTGCAGGGGCTTGGGAAAATAGCCGACCAGCGCTTCGGCGACGTATTCGTCGTCGATCAGGTCGCCCGCCACCAATTCGTCGAACAATTCCATCTTCGAATAGGCGAGCAACACCGCGCGTTCGGGCGAGGTGAGGCCCTTTTTGTGTTCCCGGCGCTGAGCGATGTCTTCGTCGGACGGCAGAAATTCCACCGCACGATTGAGGCGCCCCGCTTTTTCCAGGTGCTTGATCAGGCGTGCCTGCGCGTCGAGCAGCTTTTCACCGCGTATACCCGATACCGACAGCGACTGGGTCTGGAAGTAATTGTCCTTCAACACCAGCGCGCCGACCTCGTCGGTCATTTCCGCCAGCAGCGCATTGCGGTCGTTTTCCTTGAGCAGCCCCGAATCGATCGCGGCACCCAGCAGGATCTTGATATTGACTTCGTGATCGGAGCAGTCGACTCCAGCGGAGTTGTCGATGGCATCGGTATTGATTCTTACCCCGCGCATGGCTGCTTCGATGCGGCCCAGCTGGGTGCAACCCAGGTTGCCGCCTTCGGCGACCACCTTGCAGCGCAAATCATTGCCGTTGATGCGCAAGGCATCGGTGGCGCGGTCGCCGACCTCGGCGTTGGATTGGTAGCTTGCCTTCACGTAGGTGCCGATACCGCCGTTGTAAAACAGGTCGACCGGCGCCTTGATGATGGCGCGCATCAGCTCGACCGGGGTCATCGAGTCGGTCTGCACATCGAGAACCGCTTTTACTTGCGGCGACAGCGGGATCGATTTGGCGCCGCGAGAGAACACTCCACCGCCCTCTGAAATCAGCTTGGCGTTGTAGTCTTCCCAGGACGAGCGCGGCAGGGCAAACAGGCGCTCGCGCTCGGCAAAACTCTTCGCCGTGTCCGGATTCGGGTCGAGAAAAATATGCCGGTGGTCGAATGCCGCC
>CAZCKI010000564.1:0-2253 GCA_964498815.1 uncultured Burkholderiales bacterium | reverse complement strand
GGCCGCCGAACTGCGCCTTGCCGCCCAGCGGCTGCTGGGTGACGAGCGAGTACGGACCGGTCGAACGCGCGTGCATCTTGTCGTCCACCAGGTGATGGAGTTTCAGGATGTGCATATAGCCGACGGTCACCGAACGCTCGAAGGCCTCACCGGTGCGGCCGTCGTGCAGCACGACCTGCGTCTTGGTGGCGTTGAGCTTCAGCTTCTTGGCGGTCTCCTCGTCGTAGGCGAGGTCGAGCATGGCACGCATCTCGTCTTCGGTCGCGCCGTCGAACACCGGCGTGGCGAACGGAACACCCTTCACCAGATTGTGGCCCAGCTCCATGATCTCGCCGTCCGAGAACTGGCCCAGGTCTTCCTTCTTGCCACTGGTGTTGTAGATGCGGTCGAGGAGCTTACGCACCTTGGCCGCGCTCTCGTTGGCCTTGAGCATTTCGCCGATCTTGTGACCGAGACCCTTTGCCGCCCAGCCCAGATGCGTTTCCAGAATCTGGCCCACGTTCATCCGCGAGGGTACGCCGAGCGGATTCAGCACGATGTCCATCGGCGTACCGTCGGCCATGAACGGCATGTCTTCCACCGGCACGATCTTCGAGATCACGCCCTTGTTGCCGTGGCGGCCGGCCATTTTGTCACCCGGCTGCAGGCGACGCTTCACAGCCACGTACACCTTGACCATCTTTTGCACGCCGGGCGGCAGTTCGTCGCCCTGCGTCAATTTGCGCTTCTTCTCGTCGAAGGCCTTGTCGAATTCCTTGCGGGTCAGTTCCAGCGACTCCTTCTGCGCTTCCAGCGCGCGCGCGTCGTCGTCGTCGTTAAGGCGGATATCGAACCAGTCGTGGTGCGGCAGGTCTTCCAGGTAGGCCTTGGTCAGCTTGGTGCCCTTGACGATCTTCTTCGGACCGCCCTTGGCGACCTTGCCGATCAGGGTCTTTTCGATACGCTGAAACAAGTCTTCCTCGACGATACGCAGCTGGTCACCCAAGTCCTTCTTGTAGTCCTTGAGTTGTTCGTCGATGATCTGCTGGGCACGCTTGTCGCGCACGATGCCTTCGCGGGTGAACACCTGCACGTCGATGACGGTGCCGGAAATGCCCGAGGGCACGCGCAACGAAGTGTCTTTCACGTCGGAAGCTTTTTCGCCGAAGATCGCGCGTAGCAGCTTTTCCTCCGGCGTGAGTTGCGTTTCGCCCTTCGGCGTCACTTTGCCGACCAGCACGTCGCCGGCTTCGACTTCCGCGCCAATGTAAACGATGCCGGACTCATCCAGACGGCCGAGCATGCGCTCGGACAGGTTGGAAATGTCGCGGGTGATTTCTTCCGGTCCCAGCTTGGTGTCGCGCGCCACCACCGACAACTCCTCGATATGGATCGAGGTGTAACGGTCTTCGGCGACGATGCGTTCCGAGATCAGGATCGAATCTTCGAAGTTGTAGCCGTTCCAGGGCATGAAGGCCACCAGCAGGTTCTGGCCCAGCGCCAATTCACCCATGTCGGTGGAGGCGCCGTCGGCGATCACGTCGCTTTTCGCGATGTGGTCGCCCACCTTCACCAGCGGACGGTGGTTGATGTTGGTGTTCTGGTTGGAACGCACGTACTTGGTGAGGTTGTAGATATCGACGCCCGCTTCACCGGCCTGGGTTTCGTTATCGTTGACGCGCACCACCACACGGCTGGCATCGACGAAGTCGACACGGCCGCCGCGACGGGCCAGCACCGCCGTGCCCGAGTCCATGGCCACGGTGCGCTCGATGCCGGTGCCGACCAGCGGCTTTTCGGCGCGGAGACAGGGAACCGCCTGGCGTTGCATGTTCGAACCCATCAGGGCGCGGTTGGCGTCGTCGTGTTCCAGGAAGGGAATCAGCGAAGCCGCCACCGACACGATCTGCGCCGGGGCCACGTCGATGTACTCGATCTTGTCCGGGGTGGAGAGCATGAATTCGTTGTGATTGCGGCAGCTCACCAGCTCATCGGTGAAGCGCCCGCTCTTGTCGGTCTCGGCGTTCGCCTGGGCGATCACGTACTTGCTTTCCTCGATGGCCGACAGGTACTCGATGTCGCCCGCCACCTTGCCGCCGGTGACTTTGCGATACGGGGTTTCGATAAAGCCGTATTCGTTGACGCGTGCGTACAGCGCCAGCGAGTTGATCAGGCCGATGTTCGGGCCTTCCGGCGTTTCGATCGGGCAGATGCGGCCATAGTGCGTCGGGTGCACGTCGCGGACTTCGAAGCCCGCGCGCTCGCGCGTCAAAC
>CAZCKI010000563.1:1199-2255 GCA_964498815.1 uncultured Burkholderiales bacterium | reverse complement strand
CGCGCTCGCCCTGCATCATCTTTGATACCGGAATGCCGGTGGCGCGCGATACCACTTCGGCGATCTCCTCGGCGCCTACCTGGGTGCGCACCAGTTTGGCCTTAGCCTGCGAGTTTTCCGATTTCTCGGCCTGCTTCAGCTGCTTTTCCAGTTGCGGAAGCTTCCCGTATTGCAGCTCGGCCAGTTTGTCGAACTGGCCCTTGCGTTGCAAATCAGCCATTTGCGCGCGCACCTTCTCGATTTCCTCGCGGATATGCTGGGTGCCTTGTACTTGTGCCTTCTCGGCTTTCCAGATTTCTTCCAGGTCGGAGAACTCCTTTTCGAGACGGCGGATCTCATCCTCGATCAGCGACAGGCGCTTTTTCGAAGCCTCGTCTTTTTCCTTTTTGACCGCTTCGCGCTCGATCTTCAACTGGATCAGGCGCCGGTCGAGCTTGTCCATAGCTTCCGGCTTGGAGTCGATTTCCATGCGGATGCGTGCGGCCGCCTCATCGATCAGGTCGATGGCCTTGTCCGGCAAAAAACGGTCGGTGATATAGCGATGCGAAAGCTCCGCCGCGGCGACGATGGCCGGGTCGGTGATTTCCACGCCGTGGTGAACTTCGTATTTTTCCTGCAAGCCGCGCAGGATGGCGATGGTTGCCTCCACCGAGGGCTCATCGACCAACACTTTTTGGAAGCGCCGCTCCAGGGCCGCGTCCTTCTCGACGTACTTGCGGTATTTGTCCAGGGTAGTGGCGCCCACGCAATGCAATTCGCCGCGGGCGAGCGCGGGTTTCAGCATATTGCCGGCGTCCATGGCACCTTCGGCCTTGCCGGCGCCGACCATGGTGTGCAGTTCGTCGATGAAGACGATGGTCTGACCTTCATCCTGCGACAGTTCCTTGAGGACCGCTTTCAGACGCTCTTCGAATTCGCCACGGTACTTGGCGCCCGCCAGCAAGGCTGCCATGTCCAGCGACAGCACCCGCTTGCCCTTGAGCGATTCGGGCACCTCGCCGTTGATGATGCGTTGGGCGAGACCCTCGACGATGGCGGTCTTGCCGACGCCGGGTT
>CAZCKI010000563.1:0-1189 GCA_964498815.1 uncultured Burkholderiales bacterium | reverse complement strand
CACGGGATTATTCTTGGTGCGGCGCAGCAGGACTTGAATGGTGCGGCGGATTTCGTCGTCGCGGCCGATCACCGGGTCGAGCTTGCCCTGGCGGGCACGGTCGGTCAGGTCGATGGTGTATTTCTTCAACGACTCGCGCTGCCCTTCGGCCTCCTGCGAGGACACGCCGTCGCTGCCGCGCACGGCGGTGATGGCCGCTTCCAGCGCCAGCTTGTTGGCGCCGTGTTCTTTCAGCAACCGGCCGGCTTCGCCCTTGTCGTTCAGCAATGCCAGCAGAAACAATTCGCTGGCGATGAATTGGTCGCCGCGCTTGGAGGCATCCTTGTCGGTCAGATTGAGCAGATTGCCCAAGTCTCTCGAAACGGAAATCTCGCCACCCTGTCCTTCCACTTTCGGCAGGTGTTTTACGGCGTTTTGCAGGCCAGTCCGCAGCCTTGGCACCGCCACACCGGCCCGCGACAGCAGCGATGCCGTGCCGCCGTCGGGCTGATCGATCAGCGCCAGGAGCAAGTGCATCGGCTCGATGAACCCAGCATCGTTGGCCAGCGCCAGACTTTGCGCGTCGGCAAGCGCTTGCTGGAATTTGGTGGTCAGTTTGTCGATTCGCATGGGTGCAATGGTTTTCGTTGGAGGTTCACTCGTCTCTGCAAATGAGGCGAAAACCTTATTTTTCAAGGGGGATTCGCATCAAAGCATTTGTCTGCGTTTCGGCGGCGCCTTGTCTGTGCTTTGCCGTACCTATCGGTACGACAAATGAATCCTGCCGGTTTGTGAAATCTAGCCGCCCGTATTGATAGAATGGGCTTCTTTCACGGAGTCCTCATGCGCCCATTTCCTTTGTATTGCCTGCTGCTCGTCGCCTTGATCGTGTCGGGTTGCGCTTCCACCAATGCGCCGAAAGCCGACCCCTTCGAAGGCATGAACCGCGCAACCTTCGCCTTCAACGACACGATGGACCGGGCCATCCTGAAGCCGGTGGCGCAGGGTTATCAATTTGTCACGCCCGCGTTTGTGCGCTCGGGGGTGTCCAACGCCTTCTCCAACGTGGGCGACGTTTCGGTTGCAGTCAATAATTTGCTGCAGGGCAAGCCGGGCGATGCCGCCTCGGATGTCGGCCGGGTCGTGGTCAACTCCACGCTGGGAATCCTCGGGCTGTTCGATGTGGCCTCGCCCATGGGGCTCGACAAGC
>CAZCKI010000562.1:0-2271 GCA_964498815.1 uncultured Burkholderiales bacterium | reverse complement strand
ATGGAAAGCGAGCGTCTGCGGCGCACCCGCTTGCGCCTGCAACAATTGAGATAGCCTGCCGCTTTCCGCTGCGATCACCTGGCTCACATCGCGAAAAAGAGCCGACACGCGCGCGGCCTTGGCGGCATAGGCGGGATCGTCGCGCAGCATGTGGCCGTACTCGGCGACCATGGTGCCGCAGCCGGATGCTGTGACGACGATGGCTTCGCAACCGTTCTCGATCAGCGGCCACCAGGCGTCGATGTTGCGCTTGATGAAGGTGTACGCCTCTTCCGCATCGCTCAGGTGCTGCGGAATCGCGCCGCAGCAGCCGGCATTGGGCGCCACCAGTAACGAGATACCGAGCCGGTCCAGCACCCGTGCCGTGGCGGCGTTGATGGCGGGCGCCATGGCGGGTTGCACGCAGCCTGCCAGTACCAGCATCTTGCGCGCGTGATTCGATTGCGGCCAATCGCCGGCTGCGCGCGCTGCCGGAATTTTTCTGGACAACGCCGCGGGCAGCAAGGGCTTGAAGGCCCTGCCCAGTGCAAGTCCGAATGTGAACAGGGCCGTATTCGGTAACGCGCGCTTCAGTACACTCCTCACCATGCGGTCGGCAAGGCCACGCGGCACCTTTTGCTCCACCACCTCGCGGCCGATATCGACCAGTCGCCCGTATTCCACACCGGAGGGGCAGGTGGACTCGCAGGCGCGGCAGGTCAGGCAACGGTCAAGGTGCAGCCGGGTGGTCGCGGTCGGCTCGGTACCTTCCAGCATCTGCTTCATCAAATAGATGCGGCCGCGCGGCGAATCGAGCTCATCGCCCAGCAATTGGTAGGTAGGGCAGGTAGCGAGGCAAAAGCCGCAGTGCACGCACTTGCGCAGGATGGCGTCGGCCTCGATGCCTTGCGGTGTGTCCCTGATCCAGTCGGCGAGCTGCGTCTGCATCTAGAAATTATCCATTCGGCCCGGATTGAAAATGCCGTGTGGATCAAACGCCGCTTTCAAATTGCGGTGAATCTGCGCCAGAGCCGGCGCGAGTGGGTGAAATACCCCCACCGATTTGTCACCGCCGCGAAACAGGGTGGCGTGCCCGCCGACTGCGGCGACCTTGTCGCGTATTGAGTTTGCGTCGTCGGTGGCGACGATCCAGCGTAGCGCCCCGCCCCAGTCGATACATTGCCCGACAGCAAACGATATCGGCGCGGCGGTGGGCGGCACCGACAGGCGCCACAAGGGTCCTGTACTTCGAAAACACGGCAAACGTTGCTCACGCAAGTCCCGCCAGAACGCATCGGCCACTCCCGGCTCCACGACGTCGCCACCGAGCTTGGCGCGCGCCGCAGCGACACCCGCCTCCGCTCCCGACAAACGCAACATGGCAACACCACCCTCCCAGCTCGCGCCCGACAACGGCAAAGGCATGCCCGCCCATTCGTTGAATTTGCGAACGGCGGTGGCTTCATCGAATTCGAATCGCAAGGTCGTTTCCGCCGCCGACTTCGGCAGCGTCTTGAAGGACAGGTCGAGCAACACGCCGAGCGTGCCCATCGCCCCGCACAGGAGCCGCGAGACGTCGTAACCCGCCACGTTCTTGATAACCCGGCCGCCGAAGCGCAGGTCGTCGCCGCGCCCGTCGAGAATGCGCGCGCCCAACAGGAAATCGCGGACCGCGCCGGTGTAGGCCCGACGCGGACCGGACAGGCCGGTCGCAACCGTGCCACCTATCGTGGAACCTACAGTGGCGCCTTCGTCAAAATGCGGCGGTTCGAACGGCAGCATCTGGCCCTCCGCATCCAGCGCCGCTTCGATGTCCGCAAGCGGGGTGCCGGCGCGTACCGTCAGCACCAGTTCCTTGGGCTGGTAATCGACGATGCCGGTGTACGCGCCCAGTTCCAGCGGTTCACCCCGAATGACACCGCCGTAAAATTCCTTGCTGCCACCGCCGCGAATCGCCAGCGGCTCGCCGCTCGCGGCGTGCGCCGCGATTTGTTCGCGAAGCTGGGTTACCACCGCTTCCATCAGAAACGAGGCAAGTCGGGATGCGGTAATTGTCCCGCATGCACGCGCATGCGGCCGTACTCCGCGCAGCGGTGCAAACTCGGGATCGCCTTGCCGGGGTTCAACAACATGTCCGGGTCGAAGGCGCGCTTCACCGCAAAGAACATCTCGCGCTCGCCGTCCGAAAACTGGCTGCACATCTGGTTGACCTTTTCCAGGCCGACGCCGTGCTCGCCGGTGATGGTGCCGCCGACCGCAATGCAAAGTTCCAGTAACTCCGCGGCGAATTCC
>CAZCKI010000561.1:0-2275 GCA_964498815.1 uncultured Burkholderiales bacterium | reverse complement strand
GACGAAGCGCAGCACATCCTGGCCGGTGCCGTCGTCCTCGCGCAGCCGTTCGAGTGCCGCCGAAATCGGCGCCAAGCCCAGTTCGTTGGCGGGCTTCAGGATTTTCTTCAGCCACTCCCCCTGGTTGGTGCCGGCCGGTGGAGCCGGCATCGCCAGCACCCGGTTGTCCTCGGTCAGCACCAGGGCGAGACCGTGCGCCCCCACCACGGAATGCATGGTCGCCCGCGAAAGGTCGCGCAGCATCAGGTCGAAGCCGATGACAAAGTCGCGTCCGTCGTTGAGCCGTATTTTGGTCGAGGTGGTGATCCCGGGATCGCCGGTGGTAAAAAACACATAGGGCGCCGTCCAATGCACCTCGCCGTAGTTCCTGCCGCGCATCGCCGCGATGAACCAGGGTCGCTTGCGCGGGTCGTACTCCACCTCGCGCCACTCGCTGACTACGCGGCCATCGGCCTGGTGATCGAAAAACAGATGCCGCTTGCCGTGGCGCGGCACATCCGTCATGCGATTGCGCCAGCGGCCGTCCGGCTGTTCGAGCAGTAGCCAGCCCTGCCCGGTCGCGGTCCCTGCCACCACCGAGGTCACTTGCGGCAGCGCTTTCAACACCGGCTGATACAGGCGGTTGAAGGCCTGCGGATTTTCCAGGTCCGGCGCGGCGCCGGCGATCCACTCGCGGCTCATGGCGAGCAGGCTGCCAGCAGGCGCAAAGGTGGCGTCCAGGCTCGCTTCCACCCGCGAAGCGGCCACATTGAACTGGCTCTGCGCGACGCGCTCGCTGAGGGGTATCAAGCCAAAGACAACGACGCCCGCACCGACCAGCAGGGCGGTAACGGCGACAAACAGCGTCACGCGCAGCAAGATTGTGCGGCGCAAGGTGGTGGTCGGTCGGGGATGCATCGAAGCAGGCATCGCGTGGGGAATCCCGAACAGAGCTATCAGGGTAACAGTTTCGGCGGCCGCATGGTCCGCGCTGATCCGCCGACGCGCACCTTCGTTCATTCGGCGATACACTCCCACGCTGGGCGAAAAGGGGCCAATCCGCTTTTCAATTCAATCGGATTCCGTGGGAGTCGATATGTCGCGCGTACTGATGGGCATGCTTTTCCTGGCGCTGGCCGCATGCAATTCGATTCCCGGTAATCCGGTCGCCGCGCACGGTACAGCGGGCGCCGACCTGCTGATCCGCAACGGTCGCATCGTCGACGGCACCGGCAACAGCTGGTTCCTGGGCGATGTCGCGGTCAAGGACGGCAAGATCGTGGCCATCGGCCATCTCGATGAGTTCAAGGCCGCGCGCACCATCGATGCCAGGCGCCATATCGTCGCCCCCGGCTTCATCGATGTGCACGGCCACATCGAAAACGTTCTGGATATCCCCACCGCCGACAATTATGTCCACGACGGCGTCACCACGGTCATCACCGGCAATTGCGGCGGCTCGGCCGACAGACTGCCGGAATTCCTGGCTGGTATCGATGGCCGGCATACTTCGATCAACGTCGCTTCCCTTGTCGGCCACAACACCGTGCGCCGCCTTGTGATGGGGCTGGAAGATCGCCGGGCCACACCGGACGAGCAACGGCAAATGGAGGCCATGGTCGAGCAGGCCATGCGCGATGGCGCCGTCGGGCTTTCCACCGGACTCATCTACCTGCCCGGGCTCTACAGCACTACCGACGAGGTGGTGGGTCTCGCCCGCGCATCCGCGCGCCATCACGGCATCTACGCCTCGCACATTCGCGACGAGGGCAACAAGGTGGCGGAAGCGATTCAGGAAGCCATCGATATCGGCAGGCAGGCGAAATTGCCGGTTGAAATCTCCCATTTCAAGGTGACTGCCCCGGCAAACTGGGGACGATCGCGCGAAACGCTGGCGCTGGTGGAGAGTGCCCGCCGCGAGGGCCTGGACGTCACGATCGATCAATACCCGTATACCGCCAGCAGTACCAACCTCGGTGTGATGGCGCCCGACTGGGCGCTTTCGGGCGGCATGCCGGCGTTGCGCAAGCGCATCGCCGATCCGGCAGAGCACAAAAGAATCGCCGAGGAAATGCTGGCGACCGCTGTGGAGAAAAAACGCAAGGACTTCAGCTATGCGGTAGTGGCGCGTCACGGCGCCGATCCGTCGCTGAACGGAAAGAATATTTCCGTTATCAACCGTGCAAAAGGCCGCGAGGCGACGCTCGCCGCCGAGATCGAGACCATGCTCGATTTATTGTTGGCGGGTGGCGCGCAAATGGTCTTTCACGGCATGATCGAGGAGGACGTACGCACC
>CAZCKI010000560.1:0-2276 GCA_964498815.1 uncultured Burkholderiales bacterium | reverse complement strand
ACCCACCTAGCGATTCCACCCCCAAGGTGGGTCAATTCGCTACGCGACGCGACAGCGCCTAGAAAATCCGCCTGGTGAAAATATTTCATTCAACTCTTGCATGCGACTTTTGTGGCTCATAGAAGCCCCCGAAGCGATTCGATAGGACTCATTTTGGCACCTATTTTTCGGATACTGATAGTCGCGATTTTCCGCGCTCGCCTGTCGAAAGAGTTTTGCGAAATTCGAGGTAGAACAGTCTCGTAATATTTCACCCGCCATCAATATGACGATAATTGAACGATCTGCCCAATGTTCACGCTCATCGTCAACCCAGCCTCATCGTGGCGGATAAATTGTTACACTAAATGTGCTTTCCCTTTCCCATTGACGATATAAGGTCGCTTATCCGCCATGTTCGAAGCACGCCCCATCGCCACCGCCGACAAACCCGCCCACTACCGCGAGCTGCACGCGCAACTGAAAAGCCTGCTGGAAGGCGAGCGCGATCCCATCGCCAATATGGCGAATTTTTCCTCGCTGGTGTTTACGCTGCTGCCAGATCTCAACTGGGCGGGGTTTTATCTGATGCGCGGCGACGACCTGGTGCTGGGCCCTTTCCAGGGCAAGCCCGCCTGCGTGCGCATCCCCGTGCGCCCCATGCCGCGCGGCGTGTGCGGGGCTTGCGCTGCGCAACGCAAAACGCAGGTGGTGCACGACGTGCACGAGTTTCCGGGGCATATCGCCTGCGATTCGGCGTCCAACTCGGAGATCGTGATGCCGCTGGTCGTCGCCGGCAAGCTGATCGGTGTCGTCGATGTCGACAGCCCCAGCGTCGGCCGTTTCGATGACGAGGACCGCGTTGGCCTCGAGGCGATGGTGGCGACTCTCGTGGCCATGACCGATTTCCACGCCGAGGCCGCCGTCGCGGCCTGACTTCCGCCGCGTCGCCCACCGACCGCCATGAGCCTCCACGCGCTGCTGGTCGATTTCAATTCCTACTTTGCCTCCTGCGAACAGCAGGTGCGCCCGGAGCTGCGCGGCAAGCCGGTGGGCGTCGTGCCGATGCTGGCCGACACCACCTGCCTGATCGCGGCGAGCTACGAGGCCAAGGCCTTCGGCGTCAAGACGCTCACCAATGTGGGCGAAGCCAAGAAAAAAATCCCGCACATCGAACTGGTGGTGGCGCGGCACGAAATCTACATCGACTTTCACCATCGTCTGGTCAAGGCAGTCGATGAGATCGCGCCGGTGCGCGAAGTATTGTCGATCGACGAAATGGTCTGCGACCTGCCGGCGGGATTCAAGTCGGTGGATCGCGCCAGGGATCTGGCGGCGCGCATCAAGCGTAATGTCGCCGACAAGGTGGGCGAGTACCTGCGCACCTCGATCGGCATCGCGCCCAATACCTTTCTCGCCAAGCTCGCCTCCGACATGCAAAAGCCTGATGGATTGGTGGTGCTGGAAGAGCACGACGTACCCGGCAAGATTCTGCACCTGCCGATCCGCGCGCTGCACGGCATCGGCAAGAACATGGAAGTGCGCCTGCAAAAGCACGGCATCCATACCGTGGCCGACCTGTACGCACAAACGCCGGAACAGTTGCGCTCGGTGTGGGGCGGCGTCGGCGGCGAGCGCTTTCACGCGCGGCTGCGCGGCGAGGAAATCGGCGACCTCGACCACGGCATGGGCTCGATCGGCCATTCGCACGTGCTGGCGCCCGATCTGCGCAACCCCGACGACGCCTACGCGGTGCTGGACCGTCTCACGCAAAAGGCCGCCATGCGGCTCAGAAAAGTGGGCCGCTATACCGGGCGCATGAACATCAAGGTGAAATTCCTCAACGCGCCCTCGTGGGAAAACGAGACGCGCTTCATGGAGACGCAGGACACGCTCGACTTGCTGCACGCACTGAAATCGCTGTGGACCACCTTTCCCGTCAAGAAGTCGATGCGGCTGTTGCAGGTGGGCGTGACGCTGTCCGATCTCAACGAGATTGCCCAGCACAGCGGGCGCCTGTTCGAGCCCGAGGACGAGCGCAAAAATCTCAACGCCGCCATCGACTCACTCAACCAGCGCTTCGGCAAGCACGCTGCCTACTTCGGCGGCGCACACCGCGCGCTGGACCACGGCAAGCTTGCTATCGCATTCAACCATATTCCGGATGTGGAGACGGAGAAGTAATGGTCACTGGCTATAGCGGGACGCCATTGCCCAAGAAGCTCGGCTGGCTTGACGGTGGGCGGCTGGTGCTGGTGAATGCGCCCAAAGGCATCGAAGCGGACATCGCGCCGCAG
>CAZCKI010000559.1:0-2277 GCA_964498815.1 uncultured Burkholderiales bacterium | reverse complement strand
GCCGACAGCGATTCGACGTAGCGGCGCTGCCCTTCCGCGTACAGCGTATCGAAGGCGAGCGAGGATTTGCCCGAGCCTGAGAGCCCCGTGATCACCACCAGCGAGTGGCGCGGCAGGTCCAGATTGATGTTTTTGAGGTTGTGGGTGCGGGCACCGCGGATGCGGATAAAGTCCATTTAGGCGTCGTTTCGGCTCGGCTGTAACTTGTGGGAAAGCGAACCGAGTATTTTACTGCTTTCGGCCTTCCCACGCACCCCCTTTTTGAAGCACAATGTCGGTGCGGCGCAAGGCCGTACGTGGGGGGCGGCAGTGCCTCCCCCCCAACTCAAACGTGAATTTGGAAGGGAAAGTCTATGGCATCCGTCAATAAAGTCATCCTCGTAGGTAACCTCGGCCGTGACCCGGAAACGCGTTACATGCCCGACGGCGGCGCGATCACCAATATTTCGATCGCCACCACCTCCAGCTGGAAAGACAAAAGCGGCGAAAAGCAGGAACAAACCGAATGGCATCGCATCGCCTTCTTCGGCAAGCTCGCGGAAATCGCGGGCGAATACCTCAAAAAGGGCTCGCAGGTGTACGTGGAAGGCAAGCTGCGCACCCGCAAGTGGCAGGACAAGGACGGCGCCGACAAATACACCACCGAAGTGATCGCCGACGCGATGCAGATGTTGGGCTCGCGACAGGGGCAGGGCGGTGGGGATTCAGGCGGCGGTGGACGCGACTACGATCGCGGCGCGCCTTCCGGCCCGCCGAGCGGCGGTTCAACTTCCAAGCCGGCTGGTGCGGCTAAGGCGGGTGGGGGTGGGGCGGCTAAGTTTGATGATATGGATGACGATATTCCGTTCTAGTCCGTCGTCCGCTCAGGAAAAGAATTGGAAACCCATGCGGCAGATGCTTGCGGGTTCATCGCCGCGTACAAAGCCTTGGCCAAGGTGCTGCTTGGGAATCCTCGTGAGGCTTGCATCCTCACGGAAGGGTGGTCAAGAGAGGGGAATATCGTTACTGGATCGTAAACCAGGCCAACACTCTCGTTATCACCCGCCAACGTCCGCTTAATCGCGGGCGCTGGGCGCTCGGCGCTCGCTCTTTCATGGAGAAATTCATGTTGGAGTTCACGCTGTCGATGAGAGTCACGGTCGAGCAGCTTGTAAAAGTCGGCAGACTGATACGAGATGTTTTGATTGTGTTGCTACTCATCTAACTTTGGCGGGCCGGGGCAATAGCCTCGGTCCGTTCAAGGTCCAATCGGGCGCGCGAAGTGCCGCGCTTAGAGCAAGCGACGATTATTTGTTTCGGGAGGTACGATGGCAAGGCAATACGGCTACAAAGATTTCAACATTACTACCTCGATTTCGCCTACTGGCAACGCGTGGGAGTTTGTGTCTGTCGTGAGCGGACCCATGCATGCGGATGCACTTTCAATTGAGAAAATTGTTGGCGCGGCGACAGTTGCAACTGAGGATGAGGCTTACTTTTGCGCATATGAAGCCGCAACCAAGCATATTGATAATAATTGACACGGAGAGTCGGTTCCCGTTTCAAGGTTTTCTCATGGCGCGATTAGGCCGGGGGTAGCCCGGAGGCCAGTCACTTTCTCCTGATTGAAAGGGGAGCTTTGCTATGGGGCTTGTCGAGCTATTACTTACTTTTGTTTTTGGCGCCGGTCTTGCCATTGGGGTTGGCGTGACACCAGTCGCCAAAAGCCCGATTGAGTTTTTTGTCGCGAGGGTATGTCTAATAGTCGCTTGCGTCATCCCGCTTGTCGCTTTTTTGCTTTGGCTCTATGAAGGGCCACATCCCCAAACCGCCTCCATTCCGCTTGGCATATGCGCTGGCTTGATATTGCTATTTGGACTGCCATTCGCAATGTGGTGGGTAAACCACCGTCAAAAGACAAGATCAAATGATGACCTTCCTACAAAAAGCGGGGACTCTCAAAGGATCCAAATAGACGGCGACGGCAACTCCGTTGCTAGAGATATTCATGCACAAGTCGTGAATTTTGGCTCCAATGCTCTTGACTCCCCGGGTCGATCCTCCCCAGGAGCGCCCAGCGATTTGATGCCAATTAATGATCTATTCAAGGCCATTGATTCTAGAGTGCTGGACGCTAGGAAAAAATTCCCTTGGTACAAGAACCGATGGGAGATAGTTGGCGAGAAAATTATGGATAAATTCTCGTTGGGGTTACTGCGCTGTTGGGCGCGTAAGCCGAAGCCCAATAAACTCGCTTTCCCGTATGCCCCTCCGCTGGAAATTCCCAAGGAGTACTGG
>CAZCKI010000558.1:0-2280 GCA_964498815.1 uncultured Burkholderiales bacterium | reverse complement strand
TCCGGCGCGATCTTGAGCGACTTGGGGTGCTCGATGATGGGCTGTATGGTCATGCGGTGGTTGAGGCCCACCAGCACCGCGGACAGGTCGCGAATTTCCGGGGCGCCATAGGCCTCGCCCGCCTTGGCCAGCATCACCACGTCGATGTGATCGGCGAGGTCGCGGATCATTTTCAGATCCTTCTCGTATTCGTCGGTGCGGAAAGGGTTGATGCGCACCGCCACCTGTACCTGTTTCTTTCGAGGCAGCAAGGGTAGCTCGCGCGTCAATAATTCTCGCGACATTTCCTTTTGCCGGCAGCCGTCCTCCAGGTCGAAGATCAGCGTGTGCGAGCTGGTGCCCCAGGCATGTTTCTTGAAGCGCGCCGCCGCCTGTTCCAGATCTTCGTACAGGCCCAGCGCCGGTGCGTATTTGACCGGCGGATAGTAAATCTGGATACCGGGCCAGTAATCGCCCAGCAGGGTGGCCGATTCGGGCAGAACTTCCAATTCGTCAGGAGCATTCATATGCGACCTCATGGTCCGGCGTTCATGTGCGCGACCCTTGCCGCGCTGGTGGCGGTGTATTGCGACACAAATTACACCTTATGCTGCAGTGCGTCAAGATATCTTATATAAGATATAAGATACAGTAATTGCGGGAAATTCGGGTAAACCCGACTAGCCAGCTGGCGCGCCGTAGGGGCAAAATAGGAGAAATCAATAAAAATCAACGGTAACCGCCCCATCACGGAGAAGAAAATGTCGAATATCGAGTCGGTTTCGCACGAACATCGCCTGTTTGCACCGCCGGAGGCGCTGGTCAAGCGCGCCAATATTTCCGGCATGCCCGCCTACCTCGCCATGTGCGCGGAAGCCGACAGCGATTACGCCGGCTTCTGGGCCAAGCACGCACGCGAAGCGCTGGAATGGCACAAGCCTTTTTCGCAGGTGCTGGACGAAACCGATGCGCCGTTCTACCACTGGTTTGCCGACGGCGAACTGAACGCGTCCTACAACTGCCTCGACCGCAACCTGCCTCTCAACGGCGACAAGACCGCCATCGTGTTCGAAGCCGACGACGGCACCGTGAGCCGCATCAGCTACCGCGACCTGTACAAGCGCGTCTGCCGCTTCGCCAATGTGCTGAAGAGCCAGGGCGTCGGCAAGGGCGACCGCGTCATCATCTATATTCCGATGTCGATCGAAGGTGTGATCGCGATGCAGGCCTGCGCGCGCATCGGCGCCACCCACTCGGTGGTGTTCGGCGGTTTTTCGGCCAAGTCCGTGCACGAGCGCGTGATCGATGCCGGCGCCGTCGCGATCATTACCGCCGACGAGCAGATGCGCGGCGGCAAAGCGATGCCGATCAAGAGTATCGTCGACGAAGCCCTGGCGCTGGGCGGCTGCGATCACATGAAGACCTGCATCGTCTATCGCCGCACCGGCAATCCGGTCGGCATGACCACCGGACGCGACCACTGGTGGCACGACCTGGAACCGCTGGCGAGCGAAGTGTGCGCGCCGACCTGGGTGAGCGCCGAGCACCCGCTGTTTATCCTCTACACCTCGGGTTCGACCGGTAAGCCCAAGGGCATCCAGCATTCAACCGGCGGCTATTTGCTGTGGGCGCACCTCACCATGAAGTGGACTTTCGACAGCAAGCCCAACGATCTGTTCTGGTGCACGGCCGATATCGGCTGGGTAACGGGACACTCCTACGTGGCCTACGGGCCGTTGTCGGTGGGCGGCACCGAGCTGGTATACGAAGGCGTGCCGAGCTATCCCAATGCCGGCCGCTTCTGGGACATGATCAGGAAGCACAAGGTGACGGTGTTTTACACCGCTCCCACCGCCATTCGCTCTCTCATCAAGGCAAGCGAAGTCGATCCCGACGCCCACCCGCGCAACTTCGATCTGACCTCGCTTCGCATCCTCGGTACGGTCGGCGAGCCGATCAATCCCGAGGCGTGGATGTGGTACTACGAGAACGTGGGCGGCACGCGCTGCCCGATCGTCGATACCTTCTGGCAAACCGAAACCGGCGGCCACATGATCACACCGCTGCCGGGTGTGACCCCGCTGACCCCCGGTTCCTGCACGCTGCCGTTGCCCGGCATCATGGCCGCCATCGTCGACGAAACCGGTCGCGATGTGCCGAACGGCCAGGGCGGCATCCTGGTGGTGAAGCGGCCGTGGCCGTCGATGGCGCGCACCATCTGGGGCGATCCCGACCGTTTTCGCAAGACCTACTTTCCGGAAGAGCTGGGTGGCAAGCTCTACCTGGCCGGCGACGGCGCGG
>CAZCKI010000557.1:0-2286 GCA_964498815.1 uncultured Burkholderiales bacterium | reverse complement strand
GTGCGCGTCGAAATCGACCGTGAAACCGGTGAATACGAGGCGTTCCGCGCCTGGACCGTAGTGCCCGACGAAGAGCACGAAGAGCCGGCCCGCCAGATCGCTATTACCGACGCTCCGGAGCGCGGCGAGAATCTGGCCATCGGCGACGTGATCGAGGAGCCGCTGGAGGCGGTCGATTTCGGCCGTATCGGCGCCCAGGCCGCCAAACAGGTGATCCTGCAGAAAATCCGCGACGCTGAGCGCGAGCAAATCCTCAACGACTTCCTGGCCCGCGACGAACAGCTCGTCACCGGCACCATCAAACGTATCGAGCGCGGCAACGTCATCGTCGAATCCGGCCGCGTCGAGGCCCTGCTGCCACGCGACCAGACCATCCCCAAGGAAAACCTGCGGGTGGGCGACCGGGTGCGCGCCTATTTGTTGAAGATCGACCGCAACCTGCGCGGCCCGCAGCTGGTGCTGTCGCGCATCACCCCCGAATTCATCAAGGTGCTGTTCGAACTGGAAGTGCCGGAACTCGAAGAAGGGCTGCTGGAACTGAAGGCAGCGGCCCGCGACCCGGGCTTGCGCGCCAAGATCGCGGTGAAATCGAACGATCCGCGTATCGATCCGATCGGCACCTGCGTCGGCATGCGCGGCTCGCGCGTGCAGGCGGTCACCGGTGAACTGGCCGGTGAACGCGTCGATATCATTCTCTGGTCGGCCGATCCGGCGCAGTTCGTCATCAACGCCCTGGCGCCCGCCGAAGTGTCCTCGATCATCGTCGACGAGGAAAAGCACAGCATGGACGTGGTGGTGGACGAAGAGCAGCTCGCCCAGGCCATCGGTCGTGGCGGCCAGAATGTGCGTCTCGCCTCGGAACTGACCGGCTGGCAGCTCAACATCATGACCGAGTCCGAAGCCGGCGAAAAACGCAATTCCGAACACGGCGTGATACAGAAACTGTTCATGGAAAAGCTCGACGTCGACGAGGAAGTCGCGCAGATCCTGATCGACGAAGGTTTCAGCAATCTCGAGGAAGTGGCCTATGTGCCGATCGCCGAGATGAATGAAATCGAGGCCTTCGACGAGGACACCATCAATGAATTGCGCCGCCGCGCCCGCGACGCGCTGGTGACCGACGAAATCAAGGCCGAGGAAAACGTCGAAGCCGCCGCCGAGGACTTGTTGAACATGGAAGGCATGGACGCCGAAACCGCGCGCATGCTGGCCGCCAAGGGGGTCCGCACCATGGACGACCTGGCTGACCTCGCCATCGACGAACTGACCGAAATGACCGGCATGGCCGACGAACGCGCCAAGCAACTGATCATGACCGCGCGCGCTCCCTGGTTTGCCGAGCAGCCCGCCTGAAACAGAAGTCCCTTTTAGTAGCTTCCTGCTAGACGCATCAGAAAAACAGGTATCGAATGGCCCAAACCACCGTCGCACAATTTGCCAGCCAACTGAAGCTGACCGAAGAGGTGCTCATCGAGCAGCTCAAGGCCGCTGGCGTGCCGAAAAAATCGGCTAGCGACAAACTTGCCGAAGAGGATAAGGCGCGCCTGCTCACCTATTTGCAGGAGCAACACGGGCACAAGGAAGAAAAGAAAAAAATCACCCTGACGCGGAAGCAGACCACCGAGATCAAGAAGTCCGACGCCACCGGCAAGGCGCGCACCATCCAGGTGGAAGTCCGCAAAAAGCGCACCTTCGTCAAGGTCGACAAGACCGAGGCCGCCGAGCCGGAGGTTGTCGTCGAAGCCGCACCGGCCCAGCCGATCATCGATGAGGGTGAACTTGCCAAGCGTCGCGGCGAGGAAGAGCGTCAGGCCGCATTACTAGCCAAACAGGCCGAGGAAAAGGCCAAGATTGCCCCCAAGCGCCGCACCAAGAAAGGCGAAGCGGAAGCGCCGGCGGAAGCCGCGCCGGCCGAACCCGAAGACAAGCCCAAGAAAACCGTCAAGCGCGGCAAATTGGCCGAGCCGGCTGCGAAGCCCGCGGACACGGCGCCGGTGGAAGCTGCACCGGCGGTGGAGGGCGATGCGCGCCCGCGCATCGGTGAACGCGTTGTCCTCAAAAAAGACCCCGCGCCCAGCGAAGGCACCCTGCACAAGCCGACCGCCAAGCCCGGCGAAGCGAAAGACAAGAAGAGCGTCAAAAAGGTTACCAAGTCGACCGGCTCGTGGGCCGATGATGCCGCCAAGCGACGCACCATCAAGACGCGTGGTGATGCCAGCGGCGGCCGCGAAGGCTGGCGCAGCCGCAAGGCGCGCGCGCATCACGATTCGGACGAGCCGAGCACCT
>CAZCKI010000556.1:0-2290 GCA_964498815.1 uncultured Burkholderiales bacterium | reverse complement strand
GCACGCCTACGTGATGGCGATCGAGAAACTGCTCGGTGTGCCGGTGCCGGAACGCGCGCAGTACATCCGCGTCATGTTCGACGAGATCACCCGCATCCTCAACCACCTCTTGTGGCTGGGCGCGCACGCGCTCGACGTGGGCGCGATGACGGTGTTCCTGTACGCCTTCCGCGAGCGCGAAGACCTGATGGACATTTACGAGGCGGTGTCGGGCGCGCGCATGCACGCCGCATACTATCGCCCGGGTGGTGTCTACCGCGACTTGCCCGGCGAAATGCCGAAATACACGGTCACCCATGGCCGCAACGCCGAGCAGATCGGCAGGATGAACGAAAACCGGCAAGGCTCGGTGCTCGATTTCATCGAAGATTTCACCAAACGTTTTCCCACCTATGTGGACGAATACGAAACGCTGCTGACCGACAACCGCATCTGGAAACAGCGCCTGGTCAACATTGGCGTGGTGTCGCCCGAGCGCGCGTTGCAGATGGGCTTCACCGGCCCGATGTTACGCGGCTCTGGCATCGCCTGGGACCTGCGCAAGAAGCAGCCCTATGAAGTGTACGACCGCCTCGACTTCGATATTCCCATCGGTACCAACGGCGATTGCTACGACCGTTACCTGGTGCGCATCCAGGAATTTCGCGAATCCAACAAGATCATCGCCCAGTGCGTCGACTGGCTGCGCAAGAATCCCGGCCCGGTCATTTCCGACGACCACAAAGTGGCGCCGCCTTCGCGCGAAAGCATGAAGTCGAATATGGAAGAGCTGATTCACCATTTCAAGCTGTTCACCGAAGGCTTTCACGTGCCGCCCGGCGAGGTCTACAGCGCAGTCGAGCATCCCAAGGGCGAATTCGGCATTTATCTGGTGTCGGACGGCGCCAACAAGCCGTATCGTTTGAAAATCCGCGCTCCGGGCTTCGCCCATCTCGCGGCACTCGACGAAATGTCGCGCGGCCACATGATCGCCGACGTGGTCACCATCATCGGTACGCAAGACATCGTATTCGGCGAAATTGACAGATGAGTGACCGATGAGCGCAATCCAATCCAGAGTCCTCAATATCGACGAGCTGAAACTCGAACACTTCGAGAACGGCGACAAGTTCGCCTGCGACGCGGTGCGCATTGGCCCGTTGCTGGGCGCGAAGGATCTCG
Organism: uncultured Burkholderiales bacterium; assembly: GCA_964498815.1. GTDB lineage: Bacteria > Pseudomonadota > Gammaproteobacteria > Burkholderiales > Usitatibacteraceae > UKL13-2. The sequence continues at coordinate 1,129 of CAZCKI010000556.1, read as the reverse complement.
GCTTCTCCTACGACGTGGTGCCGCCGGGCAAGCGCTCCTGCCCGTTCCATAGCCACCGCGCCGAAGAGGAAATGTTTTTCATCGTCAGTGGCACCGGTGCGCTGCGCTACGGCCAGGAAACGCGAAAAATACGCGCCGGCGATTTCATCAGTTGCCCGACTGGCGGACCGGAAACGGCGCACCAGATCATCAACGACTCCGACGCACCGCTTGCCTATATTTCGATCAGCACCATGATGCCGGCCGAGGTCTGCGAGTATCCGGATTCGGGCAAGATCGGCTCGTTCGGCAAAGGGGTGCGCCATATGACCCACGCCGATGCCCACGTCGATTACTGGAAGGGAGAATAACCCCGTGCTGTCCACCGACGCCAAACAAAAGATCGACCGTGAACTGACCAAGTATCCGGCCGACCAGAAGCAGTCCGCGGTGATGTCCTCGCTCGCCATCGTCCAGGACGAGCGCGGCTGGCTCAGCGAAGATTCGATGAAAGAAATCGCCGAATACCTCGGCATGCCCGCCATCGCCGTGTACGAAGTGGCGACCTTTTACGGCATGTACAACCTGAAGCCGATGGGCAAGACCAAGATCTCGGTTTGCACCAACCTGCCTTGCGCCTTGTCCGGTGGCGTCGATGCCGCCGAATACCTGAAAAAGAAGCTCGGCGTCGATTGGCGCGAAACCACGGCGGACGGCAAATTTACGCTGGTGGAGGGCGAGTGCATGGGCGCCTGCGGCGATGCACCGGTGCTGCTGGTCAACAACAAACGCATGTGCAGCTTCATGTCGAAAGAAAAACTCGACGGACTGATCGCGGAGTTGGGCAAATGAGCACCATGATCGATTACGGTCCCGATGCCATCATCATGAAGGGCATCAACGGCGACAACTGGCGCCTCAGGGACTACGAGGCGCGCGAAGGTTATGCCGCGCTGAAAAAAATCGTCAAGGACGGCATCAAGCCCGAGGACATCATCGCAGAACTGAAGAAGTCGGCGTTGCGCGGCCGCGGCGGCGCGGGCTTTCCCACCGGCCTCAAGTGGAGCTTTATGCCGCGTAGCTTCCCCGGCGCCAAGTACCTGGTTTGCAATTCCGACGAGGGCGAGCCGGGCACGTTCAAGGACCGCGA
>CAZCKI010000555.1:0-2290 GCA_964498815.1 uncultured Burkholderiales bacterium | reverse complement strand
TTGCCACTAACGCCGCCGCGATACCAGCGTGCAGTAGCCGCTCACCTCTTCGCGGTCGTGGTACATCTGGCGGATACGCAGGTCGATGATCCGCCCGTCGCTCTGCAGGCCGTCCTCGATGATGGCGCGACAGCGCAACACTTCCTCGTAGCGCTTTTTCATCGGCAGCTTCAGGTTGAAGATGACGTGACGCGCCCAGCCCGACGACAGCCAGCGCGCCACCAGGTGCGCGATGCGCGACGGGCTTTCCACCATGTCGCAGACCATCCAGTCGACGTTCTTTTTCGGCTGAAAGCGAAAGCCGTCTTCGCGGATATGCCGTACCAGCGCGTTGTCGACCAATTCGCCTTTCAGTTCCGCGTTGTCCACGGCGGTAACGTGCAGGCCGCGATGGATCAGTTGCCAGGTCCAGCCGCCGGGCGCGGCACCCAGGTCGACCGCGCGCATTTCCGGCATCATCACCTTCTCTTCGCGGTCACCCAGAAAGGTGTACATGGCCTCGGCAAGTTTCAACGTGGAGCGGCTGGGCGCATCGCGCGGCATGCGCAGGCGCGGAATGCCGAGCGGCCAGGTCGATGCGCGCTGCACATCGGCCAGCGCGCACCAGGCCTTGCGATCCGGCGTCAGCAACACGTGCAGGCGCCGGTCGGCCGATTCCGCGATAAGCCCTGCCTGCGCCAACGCTTCCAATATGCGGCTTTGCAAGGCGCCGGCCAGCTTGGAAAGGCTCTTGCCGTCGTTGGTGTCCGGGTATTCGATCCAGACGTCGGCCACCGCCTTCAGTTTCTGCTCCTGCAAAAATGCGCGCGCGCGCTCCACGATGGGCGTGACGCGATCGCGTTCGGGCAGCACGATAGCGTCGCTGTCCGCAATCAGGATTTGCCGCGCGAACACCAGGTCTCTCACCGCCGTCCGTTGCAATGCACCGCGCGCACCCGCCGGGTACAGCGCGTGCACGAAGCCACTGCCGGCAACGGAAACAACGCGAATGGCCGGCTTTCCGGCGTGCGCATTGAACTCCGCCACCAGTTCCGGCTCAAAACCGGCGCGACAATAACCCAGGATGGCGATTGGATCGGTGTTTGCAGTCATGCACCGAATGTAACGCAAATCGGCATGGGTCAACGGTTCCCGTATCGGCACGTTATGCCGTGAATAGTAAAAACCATAAGGGACACCATGTCCAAATTCCGCTCATCCGCTTTCCTGCTTTCCATCGCCTTGGCATCGGCTACCGGTCCGGTGCTGGCGCAATCGAACGAAGGCGAATTTCGCGCACTGCTGAAAGAGCAGAAGGTCGCCGAGGCCGAGTCGCTGGCCCGCGAACGCATCGCAAAAAATCCCAAGGATGACGTGGCGCTGTGGTTCTTGGTGCGCACCATGGCGGGCGACGAGAAAAAACGCGAGGTGGTGATTCCGCTGGCCGAGCAGTGCATAGCAGCACTGCCGCAATCGGCGCGCTGCCACCACGCGCTAGGCACCCTGTTCGGCGCCGCCGCGCAATCGGGCGGCTTCAGCGCTGCGCTGAAATACGGTAGCCGCATCAAGGAGGAATTCGTCAAGGCAGCCGAACTCGATCCGAAGTTCTTCGAGGCGCGGCGTGACCTCGGCCAGTTCTATTTGCAGGCACCCGGTATCGCCGGCGGCAGCGTGCGCAAGGCCATCGAGAACGCCGACGAATTCGCCAGGATCGACGCCAATCGCGGCGCGCTCATGCGCGCCGACGTGCACGTCTACGAAAAAGAATTCGACCAGGCCGAGAAAGTGCTGAGCCGCGTGCAGGCCGGCAGCGACACGCAACTGGCGGAAGCCCTGACGCAAAGCTGGGCCGGCGTCGGCTTTTCGTTGATCAACGAAAAAGAACCGGCCAAGGCGCAAAAACTGTTCGAGCGCCTGGTGGCCGCCGACATGAGCAGCGCCTTTGCGCACTTTGGCCTGGGCCGCGCGCAACTGGAAAACAAACTGGTCGATGCCGCCATCGCGTCCTTCGAACGCGCGCTGCAACTCAACGACAAGCTTCGTGCGCACTACCGGCTCGGCATCGCCTATCAAACCAAGGGCGACAAACCGAAGGCGCTGGCGGCGTTTCAGCAGTTCATCAGCTATCAGGCCAACGGTTCAGCGGCCGACGACGCGCGCAGCCGCATCGAGGTGTTGAAACGGGGGTAGTTGTAAGGTTGCAAAATTTCTCTATTATTGGCGTGCAGGGTAGACAATGGAACCTAGCCTAGCCGAGTAGCAATGCTACTTTGCTAGATAAATCCCTCCTTATACTTGCTTTTGCGCGCGC
>CAZCKI010000554.1:1746-2300 GCA_964498815.1 uncultured Burkholderiales bacterium | reverse complement strand
TGGCCAGCGGGATCAGCTTGCCGGCCTTGATCTGAGGGGCAGAGGAAGAGAGGCTGTCGAAACAAACCTCCACCTGGCCGCCGAGCAAATCCTGCATCATCGGGCCGATGCCCTTGTAGGGAACGTGCACCATGTCGATGCCGGCCATGCGCTTGAACATTTCGCCGGCCATGTGATGCGATGCGCCGCTGCCTGCCGAGCCGAAGTTGAGTTTGCCTGGATTGGCCTTGGCGTATTTGACGAACTCGTCGAGCGTCTTGATATTGAGCTTGGGATGAATCACCAGCACGTTCGGCACATAGGCCAGGACGGTGATCGGCGCGAAGTTCTGCTCGAGCTTGTAACCGCGATTGAGGTACAGCGATTCGGCGATGGTGTGATGGATGGCGCCGACAAAAAAGGTGTAGCCGTCGGGGTCGGCCTTGGCTGCGACACCGGCGCCCAGCGTGCCTGCCGCGCCGCCCAGGTTTTCGATGTACACGCTTTGCCCGATCGAGGTGCCGATCTTGGCCGCCAGCGGCCGCGCAAATACGTCGGTGCCGCCGCCGGCCGGG
>CAZCKI010000554.1:0-1736 GCA_964498815.1 uncultured Burkholderiales bacterium | reverse complement strand
TTTGGTGGGCCAGGTCTGCGCCTGGACAAGCAAGGGTAGCAACAGCGCGGCCAGCAGCGAGCCAAATACGGTACGTCGATTCATGGGTTCCTCCGGTATTGTGTAAGCCGCTCTTCGGCGGCAATGCGTGAATCGAAAACTTCGCAGCGAATTCAAGCAGCCATTTTAGTCGCTGTCTTTGACTTGGCGCAGGCCGCCAAATGCTGCATTGCGGCATTTACGCCGCCTTTTTTGTGCGGCACTCCGGCAAGCTCCAGCCCCATCTCGATGCCGGACAGCGTGCCGAGCAAGGTGAGGTCGTTGCAATCGCCCAGATGGCCGATGCGGAAAATCCTGCCCTTGAGTTTGGAAAGCCCCATTCCCAGCGACAGGTCGAAATTCGCGAGTATGGTTTCGCGCAGGGTGTCGGCGTCGTGTCCGGCCGGCATCATCACACCGGTCAGCACCGGGGAATATTCGCGCGGCTCGGCACACAGGATCTCCAGGCCCCACGCCTCCACCGCGCGGTGGGTGGCTTCGGCAAGCCGCTGGTGCCGCGCAAACACCTGCGGCAGGCCTTCCTCGTGCAACATGGCGATCGCCTCACGCAGGCCGAACAGCATATTGGTGGCGGGGGTATAGGGGAAAAAACCGGTCTTGTTGGCCTCGATCATTTCTCCCCAGCCCCAAAAGGCCTTGATCAACTTGGATTGCGCCGATGCAGCCAGCGCCTTCGCCGAAACGGCATTGAAGGAAAGCCCGGGTGGCAGCATCAAGCCTTTTTGCGAGCCGCCGACGGTGACATCGACTCCCCATTCGTCGTGCCGGTAGTCGACCGATCCGAGCGAGGAAATGGTATCGACCAACAACAGGGCGGGATGGCGCGCCGCGTCGATGGCGCGGTGCACGGCGGCAATATCGGAAGTCACCCCGGTGGAAGTTTCGTTGTGCACCACGCAGACGGCCTTGATGGCGTGTGCCTTGTCTGCCGTCAAATGTTCCTGCAGTTCCGCAGCGTTGACGCCGCGCCGCCAATCGGTAGTCAGCAATTCCGGCTGCAAGCCCAGCTTGATCGCCATCTTTTGCCAAAGCGTGGCGAAATGACCCGTCTCCACCATCAGCACCCGGTCGCCGGGCGACAGGGCGTTGACCAGCGCCGCTTCCCAGGCACCGGTGCCGGAAGCGGGATAGATCACTACCGGCTGGCTGGTTTGGAAAATGGTCTTGATTCCGGCCAGCACAGAGAGGCCGAGCGCCTGGAATTCCGGCCCGCGATGGTCGATCACCTGATGGTCGATGGCGCGCAGGATTCTGTCCGGCACCGGCGTGGGGCCGGGGATCTGCAAAAAGTGGCGTCCGGCATGGTAGTGGGTGGGCGCGGGGCTCGGCATGACTCTCTCCTCGGCGGCCGTGATTTTCCCCGGTGAATCGTACCGGGTGCGGTCCGCATTGCGTACACTATGGCGATTCGTCAAACGCCACCTTAACACCAGTCAATATTCCCGTGCCGGTCGCCCAGTCCATACGCTTCATACCGCACCCCCTCGAATCGCGCTTGCGGCGCGATTTCGACGGCGAAGTGTTGTTCGACGCCGCATCGCGGGGACGCTATGCCACCGACGCCTCCATCTATCAAATCATGCCGGTGGGGGTGGTGGTGCCTCGCACGGCGGATGCCGCTGCCGCCGCCATGCAGATGGCCGCGGAACAGGGTGTTGCCATATTGCCGCGCGGCGCCGGCACCTCGCAGTGCGGCC
>CAZCKI010000553.1:0-2314 GCA_964498815.1 uncultured Burkholderiales bacterium | reverse complement strand
GGCGAAATCCTACATGGCCCACGCGAATACTTCGAGCTTCCGGACGCCGGGCATAAGGGCGGAAGCCAGACCGCGATGCTATAGCAAATGTCCAAGAAAGCGAATTGCGCTGGATTTTTTGCCGCCTTTTGCCGTTAGTGGTAGCCTAGGTACTCAAACAAAAACCGCTGGCGTGAGAGGAGGAATTGGCCATGGCCGAATTCACCACCGAGAATCTCCGCACCATTGCCCTGGTTGGACACTCCGGCTCGGGTAAAACGTCGCTCGCTGAAGCGCTGCTCGTCAAGTCGGGCGTCATCGCCACCCCGGGCAGCATCGACAAGGGCACCACCGTCACCGATTTCGATCCCCTCGAAAAGCATTTCAAGCATTCGCTTAACTCCTCCGTCGTTCACCTGCCCCACGCGGGCGCCCGCATCCACCTCATCGACACGCCAGGTTTCCCGGATTTCATGGGGCCTGCGATCGCCGCGCTGGACGCGGTCGATACGCTGGCGATCGTCATCAATGCGCAAAACGGTATCGAGCACATCACCCGGCGCATGATGAATCTGGCGCGGAAGCGCCACCTTTGCACCATGGTCGTGATCCACCGCATCGATGCCGACAACGTCGACCTGCCGGGCCTGCTGGCCGCTGTGCAGGAAGCATTCGGCCGCGAATGCCTTCCTATCAACTTGCCGGCGGCCCGCGGCAGCAAGGTTATCGACTGCTTTTTCAATCCCGCCGGCGAGTCCGATTTCTCCTCGGTCGCGGCGGCACATTCGGCGCTGGTCGATCAGGTGGTCGAGGTCGATGAAGATTTGATGGCGCTGTATTTGGAACAAGGCGACGCCATCAAGCCGGATCAATTGCACGCGCCGTTCGAAAAGGCGTTGCGAGACGGGCATCTGATACCCGTGTGCTTCGCTTCTTCGCGCACCGGCGCCGGCATCGGTGAATTGCTGGATATCTTTGCCAAACTGGCGCCCAATCCCACGGAAGGAAATCCGCCGCTGTTCGTGAAAGGCGAGGGCGCCCAGGCAGAGGAGTTTCGTTCGGCGCCGGACCGCACCCAGCATGTGCTGGCGCATGTCTTCAAAGTGGTGATTGACCCCTTCGTCGGCAAGCTGGGCGTGTTCCGTGTGCATCAGGGAACGATCACGCCCAATTCGCAACTTTTCATTGGGGCCTCCAGCAAGTCCTTCAGGGCGGGACATCTTTATCTCTTACAGGGCAAGGAATACAAGGAGGTCATCAAGCTCGTGCCCGGCGACATCGGCGCGGTTGCCAAGGTGGACGACATCGCGTTCGACTGCGTGCTGCACGATTCACACGACGAGGACCGCATCCACTTGCTGCCGCTCGATTTTCCGCAGCCCATGTACGGCCTCGCGGTCGAGCCGAAGCGGCGCGGCGACGAGCAGCGCATCTTCGAGGTGTTGCACAAGCTGGAAATGGAAGACCCGTGCTTCACCGTCGAGCGCCACCCGACCACGCACGAAACCGTCATCAACGGCCTCGGCGAGCTGCATATGCGCGCGATGCTGGAGCGCATGGCGCGCCAATACAACCTGGAAGTGGTCACCCAACCGCCGAAGATTCCCTACCGCGAGACCGTGACGCTCAAGGCCGACGGCCACTACCGGCACAAGAAGCAGAGCGGCGGCGCGGGGCAATTCGGCGAAGTGTTCCTGCGCATCGAACCGATCGCGCGCGGCGACGGCTTCGAATTCGTCGACGATATTTACGGCGGCTCGATTCCCACCCAATTCGTGCCGGCGGTGGAAAAGGGCGTGCGCGATGTGCTGGTAACGGGACCGCTGGCGGGATTCCCGGTGCACGACGTGCGAGTGATCGTCTACGACGGCAAGAGCCATCCGGTCGATTCCAAGGAAATCGCCTTCGCCACGGCGGGGCGCAAAGCCTTCATCGACGCCATCCTCAAGGCGCGGCCGATGGTGCTGGAGCCGATCGTCAACGTCGAAGTGGTGGTTCCGGAGCGCGCGATCGGCGATATCACCGGCGACATTTCCTCGCGGCGTGGGCACATCACCGGTACACACGGCCTCTCGGCCGGGGTTTCCGCGGTGCAGGCCGCCGTTCCGCTATCGGAATTGAAGGAATACCCGGCCCGCCTCAAATCGATGACCGGCGGCCAGGGCAGCTATTCGATCGAACTCTCGCATTACGAGCCGGTGCCGCCGCACGTGCAAGCGGAGCTGGCGCGTCATCATAAGACACACGCCAAAGTCGAAGAGGATTAGCGTTAGCGGAGGACTCCCCGGCTATGCCGGGGGATATTTATGTCGCCGCTTTAGGCAAGCGACCGGCC
>CAZCKI010000552.1:0-2325 GCA_964498815.1 uncultured Burkholderiales bacterium | reverse complement strand
GTCGATTGCGCCCCGGCAGCTGAAGGCGTTGTTCGATGTGCCCGGCATCAGCTGGGTCAGCCTGCAGAAGAAAGAGGGAACATCCCAGGAAGCGATTCCCCGTTGGCTGGGCGAGGATCCTTCGGCTGATTTCGCCGACACCGCGCGCATCGTGGATCGCCTGGACCTCGTCATCAGCGCCGACACCGCAGTGGCGCACCTGGCCGGCGCGCTTGGCAAACCGGTCTGGCTGATGATTCCGAGCGTCACCGACTGGCGCTGGGGCCTGGAGGGCGAAACCACGCCGTGGTATCCGAACATGCGCCTGTTTCGCCAAGCCGAAGGCGAAGACTGGCCGCAAGTGGCGTCGCGCGTCGCAAGGTACCTCGCCGCGATCGCGGAGCGAGGCAATTCGGTTCTTGCCGGCACACAGGAGGCGGGCTCGCCAGCGCCGGCCCGCAAATCCGATAATGTCACCAACGCTTCACTCACCGGGGAATCCCGCATGGCAACCCAAGGAGCAACCGCAGAGACGGCAGTGCCGCAGCTCGAGATCACGACTTCGCGCCAGATGCTGTCGTGGATGGCCGAGCAAAGGCTGTCGATTGCGTTTACCACCTACCAGATCGGCAAGCTCTTCCTTCTCGGCCTGAAGGACAACGGCGAGATGTCGATCTTCGAGCGCACGTTCAACCGCTGCATGGGCCTGTGCCCCACCGCCAACGGGTTCTACATGAGCAGCCTGCACCAGGTGTGGCGCTTCGAGAATTTGTTCACCAAGGGCGAAGTCCAGGACGGCTACGACCGGCTGTACCTGCCTCAGGTAGGCTACACCACCGGCGATCTCGATATTCACGACATGGCGGTGAATGCGCAGGGGCGCTTGGTGTTCGTGAACACGCTCTTCGGCTGCCTGGCGACATTGAGCGAGACCCACAGCTTCAAGCCGCTGTGGCGGCCGCCGTTCATCAGCAAGCTGGCCGCGGAGGACCGCTGCCACCTGAACGGCCTCGCGATGAAGGACGGGCGCGCGGCCTATGTCACGGCGGTGGGCGAATCCGACGTGGTGGACGGCTGGCGCGAGCATCGCGCGGGTGGTGGGGTGGTGATCGACGTGAACAAGAACGAGATCGTCTGCCGCGGGTTGTCGATGCCGCACTCGCCGCGCTGGCACCAGGGCAAGCTGTGGCTGCTCAATTCGGGGACCGGCGACTTCGGGCATGTGGACCTCGCGACTGGGCGGTTCATGCCGATGACTTTTTGCGCCGGCTACATGCGCGGCCTCTATTTCCACGGCGACTATGCTCTGGTGGGGCTCTCGAAGCCGCGGCACAACAAGACCTTCAGCGGCCTGGCGCTGGACGAAAACCTGAAATCGCGCAAGGCCGAGCCGCGGTGCGGGATCCAGGTGATCGACCTGCGTACCGGCGACGCGGTGCATTGGGTGCGTATCGAGGGCGTGGTCGACGAGCTCTACGACGTGATCACGCTGCCGGGCGTCAAGCGTCCGATGGCGCTGGGTTTCAAGACCGACGAAATCCGGCGCGTGCTGAGCGTGGAGGAATAGGCCTCCACCAGGCAACGCTGATGGCTCTGCGCTTTGTCACAGCAACGCGGTCAACGCTGGCCGCTTTTAAGGCCGAGTCGCCACTGTGCCGCTCGCTGCGACGCGTGTCCGAGTGGTCGCGCATAGAGCTGACCGTCATTGCCGAAAACCGCGCCGGGCTGCCGCTGGTCTTCAACGAGGCCATTGACGCAGCAGCGGCGCAGGACATTTTGGTGTTCATCCACGACGATGTCTGGGTGGACGACTGGTTCATTGAGCGGCGGCTCGAAGAGGCGCTAAGCGCCTTTGACGTAATCGGCGTGGCCGGTAACACCCGGCGCATGCCCAAGCAGCAAGCTTGGTGGCTGGCTGCCGATACCAAGGTGCGGGACGCCAGCAACATCAGGGGCGCCGTAGCGCACGGTGCGGCGGCACAAGGCAAAGTGACCAATTTCGGCCCGACCCCGGCGCAAGTGCAGTTGCTGGACGGCGTGTTGACTGCGGCACGCGCTGGCACCTTGCAGCAACATGGCGTGCGCTTCGATCCGGCGTTTGACTTTCACTTCTATGACACCGACTTTTGCCGCAGTTGCACAGCCGCGGGTCTGCGCATGGGCACTTGGCCGATTGCCATTACCCACGCTAGTAGCGGCAACCACAAAACGCCGGCCTGGGACGCGGCTTACATGCGTTATCTGAAGAAATGGCCTGAGAAGCGATGTCGCCTCGGTGTATGTCCAAAGCCCTCGAATTGCAAAACCCGATCGATACGATTCGAGCCGGTACAACAGCCTGCTGCG
>CAZCKI010000551.1:283-2333 GCA_964498815.1 uncultured Burkholderiales bacterium | reverse complement strand
CAAAGCAGAACCGTGCATACCGAGGGGTGGTCACCTCGTAAATACAACCGCAAACCAAATAGTCGCAAACGACGAAAACTACGCTCTGGCCGCTTAATACCCGGCTGGACTCCGCACTGGTGGGCCTCAACGCCAGGTGTAGCAATACACAGCAGAGTCATTAACGAGGATCGCTCTACATCGGGTCACTTGGTGTGGAGTTAAATCAAGGTGGCTCGCTTCGTATAAGCCCGCCCATTGGCGTGTACGAGGTTAAAACCAAATAGTGGAATCTAAGTATGTAGAGCGGCCTGTAGAGGGCTTGCGGACGCGGGTTCGATTCCCGCCGGCTCCACCAACAAAGTAGAACGCCCCCTTTCGGGGGCGTTCTACTTTGTTGATGCAGTTGGTGAGGGAGTGAACCCGCTGGTTCGACTAAGAGCATGCCGGGGGCATGTTCTTGGACGCGCAAAGCGCGGTCCCGTAGCGTAGCGAAGGGATGGCGGGATCACCGTAAGGTGAGACCGACACATTCCCGCCACGGTGAGCAAATTGGCACTGAACCCGGCACCGAAAACGCACGAAGTGCCTCTAGAGAGGGACCCCAACCCCGCCCCATACCAAATATGCGACAATCCCGGTCGTTGGGGAGGACAAATAATGCACCGCCCACGCCTCGCAACAGGCGTCGGACGACAATAACCAGCGGAGCCGGACAGTGGAAAAGATCAAGGCGCTTTGGAACCGGTATTTCTCGTCGATCAATGCCAATATCCGCGCGGCATTGGGCGTGATCATCGTCATGCTGTTCGTTGCCGGCAATATCTATAGCGAACGCATCGATTTCCTCGAGCGCCTGGAACTGCAAACGTACGATTTGCGCCTGCGCGCGACCATGCCGGAGAAAATCGACCCGCGCATCGTCATCATCGACGTCGACGAAAAAACCCTGGCTGCCGAGGGGCGCTGGCCGCTCGGCCGCGACAAGTGGGTGCTGCTGCTGCGCCAATTATTCGACGTGTACCGGATCAAGGTGGTCGGTTTCGACGTCTTCTTCACCGAACCCGACAACAGTTCCGGCTTGCAAAGCCTGGAAAAGCTGAGCCAGGGGGTATTCAAGTCCAGCGCCGAATTTCAGTCGAAGCTGACCGAATTGCGCCCGACCCTGGACTACGACTCGCAATTTGCCGCGGAAATGAAAAAACGTCTGGTGGTGCTGTCGTTTTCCGGGCAAAACAAGTTTGCGGCCAATGCCAACGACCTGCTGCTGGCCGCCCTGCCGCCGCCCATTTTTTCCGGCGAAACCTTTCGGCGACCGCCGGTGTCGCTGACCATCGACGGCTATAGCGGCAACTTGCAGGTATTTCAAAGCGCCGCCACCTCGGCGGGACATATCCTTCCCGATATCGATTTCGACGGCGTGCTGCGGCGGGTGCCGATGTTCATTCGCTTCAAGGAAGACTTCTACGAATCGTTTTCGGCCGCCATTTACCGAACCTATCTGGACAACGAGCCGGTCAAGGTCAACGTTCGCGACGACGAGGGCGACAATGTCGTCAAGCTGAAGAGCACACAGATCGGCAAGGCGATCATCCCGCTGGATGATCGCGGCACCGCGCTGGTACCGTTTCGCGGCAATAGCCCCATGTTTCGCTATATCTCCGCGACCGACGTGATGCGCGGCAAGCTGACTCCCGGTGAGCTGGAAGGAAAGATCGCCATTGTCGGCACTTCCGCGCAGGGCCTGTTCGACCTGCGCAACACACCGGTCAGCCAGGTCTACCCCGGGGTTGAGGTACACGCCAACCTGATCTCGGGCTATATGGATAACCGCATCAAGGCCAAGCCGCAGTTTGAATTTGCCGTCAAGGTATTGACCATTCTGTTGATCGGCATTCCGCTTGCGCTGTTATTGGTCAAGCTCGACCCGCTGTGGGCGACCATCACGGTCACCATGACCGGCGTCGCCTACCTGGGTTTCAACCTCTATTGGTGGAGCACCAATATCATCATGCCGCTGGCGATTCCGCTGCTGATGATCGGCACCCTTTACCTGCTGAACATGGCCTAC
>CAZCKI010000551.1:0-273 GCA_964498815.1 uncultured Burkholderiales bacterium | reverse complement strand
ATCGAAGCGCGTTCCAAGAAAGCCATTACCGGCATTTTCGGCACCTACGTTCCCAAGGAACTGGTGGAGGAAATGGCCAAGGACCCCGGCGCTTACTCGACCAAGGGCGAAAGCCGCGACATGACGGTGCTGTTCTCCGATGTGCGCAACTTCACCTCGATCTCGGAAGGGCTGTCCGCGACCGAACTGACGGCGATGATGAACACCTACCTCACCGAAATGACGCGCACCATCCAGGATCAGCGCGGCACCATCGACAAGTACATCGGCGAC
>CAZCKI010000550.1:0-2337 GCA_964498815.1 uncultured Burkholderiales bacterium | reverse complement strand
CGCGAACACGCGCCCTGGGCGTTGCAGCAATTCGGCTTCAAGGCGATCATCGCTCCTTCCTACGCGGATATTTTCTACAACAACTGTTTCAAGAACGGCCTGCTGCCGATCGTGCTGACCGAAATGCAGGTGGATCACTTGTTCAATATTTGCTCGGCTCAAGCGGGCTTTCAACTGGCGATCGATCTGGAAAGCCAGGTGGTTGCGATCGGCGGCGCGGAAAGCTATCGCTTTGAAGTGGAAGATCACCGCAAGCAGTGCCTGCTGAACGGCTGGGACGACATCGGCCTGACCCTGCGCCACGTCGACAAAATCAGAGCCTACGAGTCCGCGCGCGCGCAGCGCGAGCCGTGGATCGTCGGTTAGGAAACACCGTGAAAATAGCCGTACTCGCCGGTGATGGTATCGGCCCCGAAATCATGGCCGAAGCGCTGCAGGTGCTGGATGTTTTGCGCCGCGACGGCCTGAAATTTGAAATCGAAAGTGCCCTGGTCGGTGGTGCGGCATACGACGCGCATGGCCATCCCTTGCCGGAGAGCACCTTGGCGTTGGCCAAGCAAGCCGACGCCGTGCTGTTTGGATCGGTGGGTGGCCCGCAGTACGACAAGCTGCCGCGCGAGCACCGGCCGGAAAAGGCCATTCTGGGTCTACGCAAGGAATGCGACTTCTTCGCCAACCTGCGACCGGCAACCGTATTTCCCGAACTGGCCGATGCCTCGTCGCTGAAGCCCGAGATTGTCGCGGGCCTCGACATCATGATCATCCGCGAGCTGACCGGCGATATTTACTTCGGCGAACCGCGCAGCGTGACCGGAGCCAAGGGGCAGCGGGTCGGCATCAACACCATGCACTACACGGAGGCGCAGATCCGCCGCATCCTGCATGTGGGATTCCGCACCGCCCAGCAACGCGGCAAGCGCTTGTGCTCGATCGACAAGATGAACGTGCTGGAAGCTATGCAGTTGTGGCGCGACATCGCCATCGAAATCGCGCCCGAGTACCCCGACGTGGAGCTCACCCATATGCTGGTCGACAACGCGGCCATGCAATTGGTGAGGAACCCCAAGCAGTTCGACGTGATGGTGTGCGGCAATATGTTCGGCGACATCCTTTCCGATGAGGCGTCGATGCTGACCGGTTCGATCGGCATGCTGCCGTCGGCATCGCTGGACGCGGCCGGCAAGGGCTTATACGAACCGATTCACGGTTCGGCGCCTGACATTGCCGGCAAAAATCTGGCCAATCCGCTGGCACAAATACTTTCGGCGGCAATGATGCTGCGTTACACATTTTCCCTGCCCGAGGCGGCAGACCGGATTGAAAAGGCGGTGCGGGGCGCGCTCGCTGCGGGTCTTCGCACCGGCGATATCGCCAAGCCGGGCGAAAAACGCGCCTCCACTGCGGAAATGGGTGAGGCGGTTCGCAAACATTTATAGCAGCAGGGTGACCAAACGGGGACAGGAAGGCGGCCCGTTCGGCGCCGAACCGAAGGCCTTCTGCAACGCATAACCGGGATGCAATGACATGTTGAAAGTGGGAATGGTGGGCTGGCGCGGCATGGTGGGTTCGGTGCTGATGGATCGCATGCGCGCGGAAAAAGATTTTGCCCTGATCGAGCCGATTTTTTTTACTACCTCGAATGTAGGCGGTGCAGCACCTGCGGAAGCCGGTGGCGCGCCCCTCAAGGACGCCAAGGACCTCGCGGCACTGAAGGCGATGGACGTCATCATCACCTGCCAGGGTGGCGATTACACCACCGAAATCTACGCTGCCCTGCGCGCGACCGGGTGGAAAGGGTATTGGATAGACGCCGCCAAGACCCTGCGCATGAAAGACGACGCTGTCATCATTCTCGACCCGGTCAATATGCCGGTCATCAAGAATGCGCTGACCAAGGGCCTCAAGGACTACATCGGCGGCAACTGCACCGTGAGCTGCATGATGATGGGGCTTTCCGGGCTGTTCCGCGCCGATCTGATCGAATGGATGACCTGCATGACCTACCAGGCCGCCTCGGGCGGCGGCGCGCAGCACATGCGCGAATTGCTGACGCAATATGGAACGCTGTACGCCGAAGTCAAGACCCTGCTCGACGATCCGCACTCCGCGATCCTGGAAATCGATCGCAAGATCCTGGCAAAACAGCACTCGTTTTCGCCGGACGAGATCAAGCAATTCGGGGTGCCGCTCGGCGGCAACCTGATTCCCTGGATCGACAAGGACATGGGCGATATGGGTACTCCGGGCATGTCGCTGGAGGAATGGAAGGGCATGGCGGAAACCAACAAGATCATTGGCCGCGGCCCTGCCTTCGGCAACGCCGCGATCCCGATCGAC
>CAZCKI010000549.1:0-2348 GCA_964498815.1 uncultured Burkholderiales bacterium | reverse complement strand
GAAGCTCACCGCGCTCAAGATCGGCCAGTCGGTGCGCGACGACGGGCCGCAAACGCACCTGGTCAAGGCCGGCACGCCGACCATGGGCGGCGCGCTGATCCTTACCGCCGTCGGCGTCACGACGCTGCTATGGGGCGACCTGGAAAACCGCTACGTCTGGGCCTGCCTCGTCACCACCATCGGCTTCGGCGTGATCGGCTGGATCGACGACTACCGGAAGGTGGTGCACAAGAATTCCAAGGGCCTGTCGGCGCGCGCCAAGTTTTTCTGGCAAACGGTGATCGCGGCCATTGCGCTTTCGTACCTTGCCTACCGCGCCAACCTGCCGCAGCAGACCGATCTGATCGTGCCGTTTTTCAAGACGGTGGCGATTCCGCTCGGCACCATCGGCTTCATCGTGCTGGGCTGGTTCGTGGTGGTGGGGTTTTCCAACGCGGTCAACCTGACCGACGGCCTCGACGGCCTCGCCATCATGCCGACCGTGATGGTCGCCTCCGCCTTGGCGATCTTCGCCTATGTCGCGGGCAACCGCGTGTTCGCAACCTATCTGGGTGTGCCGCACATCGCCGGCGCGGGCGAGCTCGCCATCTTTTGCGGAGCCATCGCCGGTGCGGGCCTCGCTTTCCTCTGGTTCAACGCCTATCCCGCGGAAGTCTTCATGGGCGACGTCGGCGCGCTGGCGCTCGGCGGCGCGCTGGGGCTGGTCGCCGTGATCTGCCGCCAGGAAATCGTGCTGATCATGATGGGCGGCGTGTTCGTGGTGGAAACGCTGTCGGTGATGATCCAGGTCGCGAGTTTCAAGCTGACCGGCAAGCGCGTGTTTCGCATGGCGCCTTTACATCACCACTACGAATTGAAGGGTTGGAAGGAAAACCAGGTAGTGGTGCGCTTCTGGATCATCACCATGATGCTGGTGTTGTTTGGCTTGTCCACGTTGAAGCTGCGGTGATGGAAATGAGAGAAGCGCACCACGTGAAGGTTTGGACGACGCTAACCGGCGAAGCCGCGTTAAGCCCGAAGGGTGGCAGAGGCCAGAACCTTCACGTGCGCTTCTGGATCATCACCATGATGCTGGTTTTGTTTGGCTTGTCCACGTTGAAACTTCGCTAATCGATGGGGCCTGGGAGTGAGCTGGCATGACAAAAACATTCTTGTTCTTGGCGCGGGCGACACCGGACTCTCCGTCGTCCGATGGGCCGAGCGAGTGGGTGCTCGTGTGCGAATCGCCGACACGCGTGCAAATCCTCCCGGTCTCGAACAATTGCGAGCCCGCCACCCCGGCGTCGAGTTCATCGGCGGCGCCTTCGGCGATGCCCTCCTTGGCGACGCCGAACTCGTCGTGGCAAGCCCGGGCGTGGCCGTTGCTGGGCCCGCGTGTGACGCGGCCATCGCGCGCGCCCGCAAGGCGGGGAAAAGTTTCATTGGGGACATCGAGCTTTTCGCGCGGCACCAAAACCAAATAACCGGAAGGAAGGCAAAAGTGATCGGCATCACCGGCTCCAACGGCAAATCGACGGCGACCGCCATGGCGGGCGCCATGTGCACTGCCGCCGGCTGGAACACCGTCGTCGCCGGCAACATCGGCCTGCCTTTGCTGGACGCCCAGGCGCAAGCGCTGGATGACGGCGAGCCCGATGCCTATCTGATCGAGCTCTCCAGCTTTCAACTGGAGACGACGGACTCCCTGTCTCTGGATGCCGCCGCCATGCTTAATCTGTCGCAAGACCACCTCGACCGTTACGAATCGATGGCCGCCTACGCTGCTGCCAAGCAGCGCATCTTCCTGCACGCGCGTCACCAGGTATTGAACCGCGACGATCCGGCTTGCATGGCCATGGAGCAACAGGGTTTGCCGCTTTCCACATTCGGTCTCGCGGACGGCGCCGATTTCGAACTCGATCTCCAGCGACAGGTTCTCTGCGAGCACGGTGAGCCCTGGATCAGCCTGGCCGAACTGCCGGTGGCCGGACACCACAATGCGATGAACGCGCTCGCCGCTTTCGCGCTGTGCCGCGCGGTCGGCATGGCGGTGGCACCGCTGGCGCAGGGCCTGCGTGGTTTCAAGGGTTTGCCGCACCGGCTGGAACAAGTCGCGAGCATCGGCGGCGTGACTTTCTTCGACGATTCCAAGGGCACCAATGTCGGTGCGACCGCCGCCGCGCTCAACGGCATGGCGAGCCCGGTGGTCCTGATCGTCGGCGGCGACGGCAAGGAGCAGGATTTCTCGCCGCTCGCCGAGCCGGTGCGCAAGCACGCAAGGGCGGTGGTGCTGATCGGCAAGGATGCGCGTCTGATCGAATCGGCGATCGCTTCCGCGCGCGTACCGATCACGCACTCGGCCTCGATGC
>CAZCKI010000548.1:0-2356 GCA_964498815.1 uncultured Burkholderiales bacterium | reverse complement strand
GCAGCGCTGGGCGCTGCATCAGGGGCAGTGGACCGACTTGCTGATGGTGGCAGCCACCGCGTTGCTGCTCGTCAACTACCGGCGGATTTATGAAAACTTTCGCGCCCGCACGCTGCCGGGTGCATATGAAATCCATGATGGTTCGATGATTCGCGACAAGGACAGCGAGGACGAACCGGACCACACGATCGACGCGGGCGCGGGCATTGCGGCCCTTGCCGCCGAGTTCGACCGCAGCAGCGAGTCGAATGCAGCGGCCACTCCGCGAGCGGGGCAAAGTCTCGCCGGCAGCGCGGAATACACCGGGCGCGGACACTCGCTGGACATGGGCTGGATGGAGACTCACTTCTGGCGCTGGCTCACGCCGACCGAACAAAACCTGAGCGAGTTTGTTTTCCCCAACGGATGGGACCTGCGCGGCGGCTGGCGCACGGCAGCCAAGTTTCTTGCCGGCACCTATGTACTGGCCTCGCTCACCGCAGTTGCCAGTGCGCATGCGGCGATGTGGATCCTGGTACTGGGCACGATGTTGGCGATGTTTACCATGCTGTCGATGGTGCTGGCACGTGGATCGGCGTTCCAGCCGTATGCCGTGTACGGCGTCAACATTCCGTTTTACGCGTTCTATCCGGTCTCCTATCGCGAGCTGTCGCGGCTGCTATTCAAGTTTGCGCTGGTGCAGATGCCGTACATTGCGCTGATGAGTTTCTGCGCCGTCGGCGTGCTCGCGTGGGCGGCGGACAAGCCTTGGTGGGTGGCGCTGCACATGTCGCTCAACGCAATCGTCCTGATCGTCGCACTGCGCTACGTTTCCACCATCACCGCCGTCAGTGCCAATACCAACGATACGTCGCGATTCAACTTACGCTCGCTGAGCCTGCTCGGCCTGGTATTCATCCAATTCCTTGCCTTCATCGGACTGACGATCGGCGCGCTGCTGATCTCCTGGGATGAGGCTGCCAGCGGAAACCTGCAAATCCGCGCCTGCGTGCTGCTGCTGCTGGCGGTCGCCGACGTATGGCTGTTCGACCTGATTTATCGCTGGTATCACGACAGCAATCGTTTCGACTTGATGGCCATGCAAAAAGGGCCGGCGGGCGGATAACCTGTCCGATTCGCTCGCACAGCCCCGCTTCGAGCAAAAACTTACACCGCCCCCATGTAATCCTTCTTCCCCACCTCAATACCGTTGTGCCGCAGGATCGCGTACGTCGTGGTGATATGGAAGAAGAATTGCGGCAGCGCGTATTGCAGTACATAGCCTTGGCCCAGGAATTTTCTTTCCTTCGGTGTGCCGGGGCGCAGGACGATTTCGCGGCCTTCCTGGCCGTCGATTTGCGCGGGCGTGAAGCCCTCCAGGAACGCGAGTGTTTGCTGGATCAGCGCTTGCAGGTCGGCGAAGGTTTGTTCCTTGCCGTCCGCCGCCGGCACTTCCTGGCCCGCCAGGCGCGCGGGAACGCTGCGGGCGAATTCGGCGGCGATTTGCACCTGCTTTACCAGCGGAAACATATCCGGGAACAAGCGCGCCTGCAGCAGCGCATTGGGGTCGATGCCCTTCGCCGTCGCGTGCGCCTCGGCCTTGGCGAGGATGGCGGCGGTGGCGACTAGCATTTGCTTGAAAACGGGGACGGAGGCGGCGTAGAGGGAGATGGTCATCGGGTTTCCTGGTAGTGGTGAAATTGCAACGCGGGACGTCATTCTAGGACGGTTTGGTTGCGATGCATCCGCTGTTTTTTGCGATTTTTGCGGCTTGCAAAGCCGTTGATTCGAAAGCGAAAACGAATAAAAAAGGCAATCTGGAAAATTCGCCGGCAATCGCCGCGCGGATTACCGCATTGCAATTACCGCAGAAAATTTGCGCGAGGGCCAGTACTGCGACTGGACAAATTTCCTTAACGGAAAGCGCGCAAAAGAAAAGGGGCCGCGAGGCCCCTTTTGCTTGCGGGTGAATTGCCGCGCTAGCCGAGGATCGCGAGCAGCGGATCGGCGATGCCGGGGGTTTCCAGCGCGTAATACGCCACGCGCCACACGCCGTCCGTGCCGAGCTGCATGGCGACGGTTTCGTTCATGACGCTGCCGTCGGCGAAGCGGGTGGTGTAATTGACGATATTGAAGGTGCCGACCACACCGAGCAGGTTGCTTTGCGGGTAGCTGGACGATTGCACTTCGCTGAGTATCGCGCCGTGCGAATTGCGGTTCGATACCACCGTTGCCCAGGTGGCCGCGGTATAGAACTGCGTCACGCTGCCGAGCGAGCTATTGATGCTGGTCGCGGAGGGCACGGCCGGCAGGATGGTCAGGAAAGTGGCGGCCGTCTGCGTGGGCGGCGTGCTCTTGGTCGGCACCGGAATTTGCA
>CAZCKI010000547.1:0-2356 GCA_964498815.1 uncultured Burkholderiales bacterium | reverse complement strand
GACTCTTCGCTGATTCGCTCTTCGTTTCGTTCATTGTTGTGTCACCTTGTAACCTCTCGCGCGCAACATTTCCAGCAGGCCGCGCTCGCCGATCAGGTGCAGGGAGCCGACCGCAACAAAGTGCTCCTCGCCGGAGGCAAGATATTTTTCGATTTTGTCGGCCATCTCGGGGTGCCGGTTGTACAGAATGATGTCCTCGATGTCGGCTGCCCGCGTCTTGCCCTTGTCCGCCTCGGTCATGGCCTTGGACAGCATGACCGGATCGCCGCGCTGCCAGGCACGCACCATGTCGGCGACTTCGATGGCGGCGCTGCCGTTCTCCAGCCCTTTCACCGCATTATCCAGAAACGCCGCCTGCATTGCTGCCGTCATGCCGTCCAGCATGGCGAGCTGCGATAACTGCGACTCCAGTTCCAGCAAGGGCTTGCCGCCCTTCTTCGCGGCATCGATGATATACGCATCGACGCCGTACTTCATGTCGTAGCCGAGGCGGTTGTATTCCAGCAGCGACAACAGGCCGCCGGCCATCACCGGCTTCATGCCGGTCACGGCGCTGGCCGGGACCTTGAATCTTTCCGACAACACCTCCTTGAGGCGTTTGTACAGCGGCGGTGGGATTTTCTTGTCGAGGGTATCCGGCGGGCGATACTCGGTCAGTGCCGTCACCGCAGTCTTGTCCGGCGCCTTGCTGATGTCCGCTTCCACCACCACCTTGGCGGCGCGCTTCAGCGCATTCTCTACCGCGTCGGGCAGCGGGAAGAACGACTTCTCGCCGACATGCATGGTGCCGAACAGGTAGATCTTGTTGGTCGGCGAGGCGACTTCCCACAGGAATGACTTCTTCGCAGGCGGCGCTGGCGCGGGCGCGACTGGAGTGGCGGCGGCGGGTTTGGTCGGATCGTATTCTGCCGCACCTGACGCCGCTTGCGATTGGACGGCCAGCGACAGCAGCAGCGATAACAATGTAGGGAACAACAGGTTCTGGCGACCAACGAGGTGATTCTTCAAAGAGCCGTTTCCATTGAATTTCAAAAAACGAACAGTGACACATGCCCTGCCCATCCGCAACCGATGACCTTTGGCGCTACCGAAGCGCGCTGGCTACAATGGCACCATGATCGCCGCCGCCAACGCCGCTAATTCCATTTCCCCCGACCGGCTGGTCCAGCTGCGCGGACTGAGCAAATCCTACCAGCCCGGCAAGGTCGTGCTCGGGCCTATCGATGTGTCCCTGGGCGGCGTCGACATGACCGCCGTGATCGGCGCCTCCGGCAGCGGCAAATCGACGCTGCTACGCTGCATCAACCTGCTGGTGGCGCCCACCGAGGGCCAAATTCTCTTCCAAGGTCGCGACCTCACGCAACTGCAAGGCGAAGACCTGCGCCAGGCGCGGCGCGGCATCGGCATGGTGTTCCAGGAACATAACCTCGTGGAGCGGCTGACCGTGCTGGAAAACGTGCTGACCGGGCGGCTGGGCTTTACCTCCACGCTCGACGCCTGGCTGCGCCGCTTTCCGCCCGAGGACATCGAGGAAGCGCGCACCCTGCTGGCGGCCTTGGGTCTGGAAGAGTTTTCCGACCAGCGCGCCGACCGACTCTCCGGCGGCCAGCGCCAACGGGTCGGCATCGCCCGCGCCATGCTGCAACGCCCGCAGATCCTGCTGGCCGACGAACCCACTTCCTCGCTCGACCCGAAAATCTCCGTGGAAATCATGGAGCGCCTCGCCGCACTGGCGGGCGAGCGTAATATCCCGGTGATCGCGAATATGCACAACGTGGCGCTGGCGCGGCGATTTTGCCAGCGGGTGATCGGGTTGCGCGAGGGGCGGATTGTGTTCGATGGGGAGCCGGCTGCGTTGAGCGACGATCATCTGAAGGAGATTTACGGCGGGGAGGATTGGCTGGTGTGATCAGTGGCAAGGGAGCTTTTGCCCCGTCCCCGCGAAGGCGGGGACCCAATTGCATTCCAACCTCCTTGGAAAATTGGACCCCCGCCTACGCGGGGGCGGGAAATCCGGAATTACTTGCTACGCCGAAAATCACCGAGCCCACCAAGTCCAAAATGCGAATGCAAATCCAATTCCAAAGCTGATCATTAGGTCCACGTCAAATTGCCAAACAGCCAGGCAGAAATTAATTGCCGCTAGAACGACAAGAACTTTTGATATTGGCCTTTTTGAGGAATTCGGAAGCCAATAAGCAATTGCGAGGCACATGGTTACACCGCTCGCCATCGCAAAAGCGATAAAAAAAGTACGATATTCGTAGCCTTGCGCAAACAAACTCCCTAACTGCTCTATCGCGTCTCTTGCTGGCGACAGCAAAAGGTGCCAAGTGGCCAAGAGAAAAATGGCGAC
>CAZCKI010000546.1:0-2374 GCA_964498815.1 uncultured Burkholderiales bacterium | reverse complement strand
GACGATGCCCTCGATCACATTCGCGGTGTCCTCACAGCGATCGGTGACCGACTCGAGCAGTTCGTAGATGGCCTTCAGCTTGATCAGCTGGCGCGTGTCGGGTTCGTCGCGAAACAACTTCGACATGGCGGCGCGCATCACCCGGTCCGCCTCGCTTTCCAACTGATCGATTTCGCGGCACAACTTCATGATGGGTTGCGCGTTATCCATATTGGACAGCATCGCCACCGCCTCCTTCACTTTCTCGGCGCTGGTCACGCAGATCTCGGACAGCTTGCGTGCGGCGTCGGACACTTCGCGCACGTCGTAGAGCACCACGCATTCGGCGACGTCTTCCATCAGGTCGAGGATGTCGTCCATATTGCTGATCAGGTGATGGATGTCGTCGCGATCGAGCGGCGTGACGAAAGTCTGGTGCAGCAGGGCGATGGTGTCGTGGGTGATCTTGTCGGCCTTCTTTTCGATCGAGCCGACATTCTGCGCGTGTGCTTCGCGATTGCCCATGTCCGTCAACAGGGCGTCCAGCTCGCGCGCTCCTTCCAGCACCAGGCTGGCGTGATTGTTGAAGAACTCGAAAAATCGCCCTTCCTTGGGCATTAAGCGTCCGAACATGGTGCCTCCCGATTTCGTACTGTTGCAGCGTCCGCGAATTATACCGGGCATCGCCAGCCGCCAAGGCAGGCAATACATAGGCGTTTTCCGGCTTGGCGTACAATGGTTCACGGGAACCCGGACAAGACTAAAAAACTCACGAGGAGCGGCTATGAACCTGAATTCATTCGGAAAAATCGTATTGACGGCGGCGATGAGCCTGCTTGCCACCGGCGCCTTCGCGGCCGACCCGTGGCCGGCCAAGCCGGTCACGCTGGTGGTGCCGTTTGCCGCCGGCGGCCCGACCGACACGGTCGCCCGCACGGTCGCGCAGTTGATGTCCAAATCGCTGGGCCAACCGATCGTTATTGAAAACGTCGGCGGGGCCGGCGGCACCATTGGCGTGGGCCGTGTCGTAGCCGCGCCCGCCGATGGCTACACGGTGCTGCTCATGCACATCGGCATTTCCACCGCACCGTCGCTCTATCGCACGCTGAAATACGACGTCAACACCGATCTCGCGCCGATCGGCCTGGTGGTGGACGTGCCGATGACGATGGTGGCCAAGAAAGATTTCCCGGCCAACAATTTCCCGGAGTTTGTTACCTACGTGAAGGCCAACAAGGCGAAGGTTTCCTACGCCCATTCCGGCGTCGGTTCCGCCTCGCACCTGTGCGGCATGCTGTTCATGAGCGCCATCGATACCGACATCCTCACGGTCCCCTACAAAGGAACGGCACCCGCCATGACCGACCTGATCGGCGGCCAGGTTGATTTCATGTGCGACCAGACCACCAACACCACCGCGCAGATCAAGGGCGAAAAGATCAAGGTGTTCGGCGTGACATCGATGGCAAGGCTCGCATCGCTGCCGACCGTGCCGACCTTCGATGAATCCGGCATGAAGGGATTCAGTATCGGCGTGTGGCACGGCCTCTGGGCGCCGAAGGGCACGCCCAAAGCCGTTATCGACAAGTTGCAGGCCGCGCTGCAGTTTGCGCTAAAGGACGAAGGTGTAAAGACGCGCTTCGCCGAACTCGGCGGCAGCGCGGAGCCGCTCGCGCGCCAGACACCGGAAGCCTTGCGCATCCACTTGAAATCGGAAATCGACAAGTGGGCGCCGATCATCAAGAAGGCCGGCGTGTACGCGGATTGAAATCGACACAACACGCAAAGCGCCCGGCCGGTCCGGGCGTTTTCTTTTGAAGGTAAACTGGGCATATGCGCAAGCCTTCGTTTTCGCAAGCCACCATCGCCATGGTCTACGACTTCGATGGCACCCTGTCGCCGCAGCCGATGCAGGAATACACGGTGTTGCCCAAGATCGGCATCGCGCCGAAGAAATTCTGGGCGCAGGTGCACAGCGAGGCGGTAGCGACCGGCTCCGACCCGATGCTGGTGTACATGCGGCTGATGATGGAAAAGCTCTACAACAACGACGAAGTGCGCGTGACCCGCGAAGACTTTGCCGCCATGGCGAAGAAGATCAAATACTTTCCCGGCGTGGAAAGCTGGTTTCCGGCCATCGATGCCTATGTGAAACAACGCAGCGGCGGCCGCATCAAGGTGCAGCACTACATCATCTCGGCCGGGCAAAAGGAAATCCTCGAGGGGGTTTCGATCAAGAAACACTTCAAGCAGATCTACGCCTCGCAGTACCACTTCAACCGCTACGGCATCGCCACCTTCCCCAAGCTCTTGATCACCGATACCTCGAAAACGCAGTTTCTGTTTCGCATCAACAAGGGCCGCGAGGAGATGTCGGAATCGATCAACGAGCATA